>QBMC01000230.1 GCA_003242035.1 Nodosilinea foveolarum
TTGGCAGTCTATTGAGTACCTTGCTACGATAGCTCCTTGAAATACAGATTGAGCCTACTTTCTTTATGACGAATCACCTAACTCCCCTTTAGGCAACCAGGTTTCATCCATCATCTTGCCGCTGAACAAAGCAGCGGTTAATGCTAGCAATGTGAGGGTATTGGCAAACCGACTCAGCGTATACCACCAGATAGGTTTGTTAGTCTGAGCCAGCTTAGCCCACGAATCAGCCTGAATCAGGTGATTTTGCCCCCGGTGAAAGGCATAAACCACGAAGGCCGGAAATATAAGTAAGGTATATAGCCCGAATGTTCCATGCAGTCCTTCAATGTCTTTATAGTCGGGCAGTGGAATTTTCCCCCACCGGCCATCATACGTGTCGTAAGTCCAGAAGGCTGTCAACATAGCAGTGATTAAAAAGATGCCAGTGAGTCCGTGTAAAATGCGGAGGAGGAGCGGTTGATAGGGTTGAGAAGGTGGCATTTTTATCTTTGTCATATGAGTTTTTATTGCTGAGGTATCGCGGTATGAAAACGTTGTTGTATTAAGCAATTTGCGATACCGCGATGATGCCAAATACGATAAACAAGGCACCGCCAATGCCTGTGAGTAACCGCTCTGAAATCCGTCCGGCAATGAACTTACCACAGATAACGGCGATCGCTGCGCAAATAGCATGGCCTAAAGTCGCACCGATGAGCACGCCGTAGGAATTATTCGCAGCAGCGAGGGTAATTGTGGCAAGCTGAGTGCGATCGCCCCATTCGCCAATAAATGTTAGCGTAAACGATTCTATCAACACAGCTCTGACTGACCATATAGTGATACTTTTTTCGCTTTGTTCTACTGCCTTTTGCGCGTCTATCTGTTCGCCCGCTAATCCCTTCTGTCCAGACATTTTCAGTGCGTCATACAGCAGCTTTATCCCAAAGCCAATGAAGAGCGCGGCGGCTGCGCTCTTTACGTACTGCTGAGGAAACACGGCTACTACCTGTCCAAGCAGAATAGATAAAACAGTCATCGTAAACAGCGCGGCAGTTGCCCCGATAAATACCCAGCGTCGAGGATGGCGCATCGCCAAAATAGCAGCGATAAAGAAAGTCTTATCGCCTAGTTCTGATAGCGTAATCAGCAACAACCCGGCTGTAAATCCAGTTAATAAACCCATGCTCTGCTCCGGTAACGTGTCGGCCAGCAGGCATGATGGATGCTTTTAAAGACACTTCACCAGGCCCACTTTACCAGTGGACTTAGTGAAGGTCTTGCTTGGCCAGACAGGAAACTTTCTAGAGAATGCCCCTACAAAGACATTCATAGAAAATTTCTGGGTGACCGTCTGAACCAGGCTCATCGCCAGTATGTTGACTCAGACAAGGGACTCTCTGGGAAAATATCTTTAAAGAGACCAAAAAGTATTTAAGCTACTCCCCTTCATTGGCTATAACTATAGCATCCTCTGATCGCAAAAGGACTATCAGATTGTAATAAACAGCATGGAAGAACAGCCAAAAGTCTTTCATAATTCTCTCACTTTTATAATTCTCTCACTTTATCTTGGCCTGGACTGAGCAGTCGCATCCCATTAAGCGTAACTAGCAAAGTGGAGCCTTCGTGCCCCAGTACGCCAGCCGGAAGAGTCAGCTCGCCAAAGAAATTGGCAACGATTAAAACGGCAACCGAGATCAGCGCCAGCGTGATGTTTTGCTTAATTATTTGCTGTGACTTTACGCCGATCTGAATGGCCTGTTCTAGCTTCTCTAGCCGGTCAGCCATGAGCACAACATCGGCAGTTTCTAACGCAATATCTGAACCTGTTCCGCCCATGGCAATTCCTACCGATGCTTGAGCTAATGCGGGTGCGTCGTTGATGCCATCACCCACCATTGCAACTATTTGGTACTGCTGCTGTAATTTATGAATCACATCTACTTTGTCTTCGGGCAACAAGTCCGAGTAGACCCGATCAACCCCTGCTGCCTGACCGATAGTTTGGGCGGTGGCAGCGTTGTCGCCTGTCAGCATGACGGTGGCTTTAACGCCCAGTCGCTTTAGCACACCGATTAAGCGGGACGATTCAGGGCGAATCCGATCAGCTACGGCTAATAAACCCATCATTCGATTCTGTTGGCTAACCCAGATGACAGTCTTGCCTTCGGCTTCTATCCGGCTGCTGGTTTGAATTAGATTAGTTTCGGTCGGACTCGTCAGATCTGCCTCAACTAAAGATCGTTTGCCAATCTTCAGCGTCTTTTCGGCGGATAGGCCAGTGATGCCTAAGCCAACTTGAGCCTGAACGCTGGTTGCGGATAACAGCGGTAAAGATTGCTTCTGCGCTGCGCTGACGATGGCCTGCGCAATCGGATGTTCGGAGTAGGCTTCCAGCGAAGCGGCAATCTGTAAAACTTGCTCAGGCGTCGTGCCATTAGCCGGAACAATGTCACAGACTTGCAGTTTGCCGGTGGTGAGAGTGCCCGTTTTATCGAAGGCGATCGCCCTAACTTTTCCAATCATCTCTAGCTGAGCGCCGTCTTTGAACAAAATTCCCTGCCGCGCCCCCTGCGCAATTCCAGAGAGTAATGCTGGCATAATCGCCGCCATTAAAGCGCAGGGCGAGGCTACCACTAAAAACACCAAAGCCCGGTAAATTGTTGTTTCCCAGTCCCAGTTCAACAACAGAGGTGGCAAAATAACTAACAACAGCGCCGTAACTACGATGACTTTGGCGTAGCCCCGCTCGAAGCGTTCTAGAAACTGCTGGGAAGGCGGCTGCGTTGTTTTTGCCGTTTCTACTAGCCGAATGACTCGTTGAATCAAGTTGCTTTCGGGCGGCTTGTGCAGTTCTAAAACGATAGCCCCACTGCCATTAATCGTGCCTGCAAAGACCTCATCACCTAGTGTCTTTTCTACCGGGATAGACTCTCCTGTAATCGGAGCCTGGTTAACAGTGCTGTATCCTTCTTTTAAGATGCCATCGGCGGGAATGAGTTCGCCCGGTTTGACGAGAATGCGATCGCCCACCTTAAGCCTTTGCACCGCGACGCTTTCCTCTTGCCCTGACTGTAACCGTCTAGCCGTATCTGAAGTAAGCTGCATCAGTCCGCGAATATTGCGCTCTGTCCGGTGCATTGCAATTCCTTCTAACGCGCCGCTAATCGCAAAAATCAAGATCAGCACCGCCCCATCAACTAGCAAATAGTACTCCTGTTGCCATAGCCCTAAAGTCGCTGCGCCTAGTGCGGCGACGATCATCAACAGGTCAACATCTAGCTCGCGCTCCTGCCAGAGCGTTGTTAATCCTTCACGAGTACTTGCGTATCCCCCGATAATGTAGGCGGCGATCAAAATCCAAATGCCGCCGCCTAGCCAGTTGCCGTTCAAGGCCAGCCAGCCCGAGAGGGTGAGGATGGCGCAAATTAGCGCGGCGATCACTTCTGGATAATCTCGAATCCAGCTCTTTGCCTGCTTTTGCCAGGGGGTTGAAACCAAGCTAGTCATTCTCATTCAGCCTTAGTTCGGGGTTGCTAGGCCCATGGTAAACATTGACATTAGTGTTAAGGTCAAGAGATTAGATCTAAATAATGGGGTTTGCAGATGATTACCATTAAAGAACTCGCTCAAACGGTTGGCAGTGGGGTGACGCCGCGTATGGTACGGCACTATCACCAGATTGGACTATTGCCTCAGCCTGCGCGATCTAGCAGTAACTATCGCCTGTATAGCAAAACAGATGTGCAGTCTCTTCAGCGCGTCATGGCGCTAAAGCAACAAGGCTTCCAGCTCTCTCACATTAAGCAAATGCTGGCAGATTCCCCAGCCGCCGCGCCGTCAGATCGATTAAATGAACAGCTACAGAAACAGTACCAAGTTGTTTTACAACAGCTTGTTAAGCTACGGCAAACCGCCAGTGCGTTAGAAGGGATTATTGGTCGCGATCGCACCTGCCAATCCTCAGCAAAAGCCTTAGCTCACCTACAATGGCTAAACGCCGAAACTCAGACAGTACAGTCCCTCACCGAAAGTCTTTGGCAACAGCTAGATGCGACAACCTTCAACCATCCTGAGAATTTTCAAGAAGCGCTCGAACGGTTACTTCCCGATCTCTCGCAGCGCCCTGAGATCGAAGTAGACGTACTCTCTCATCTAGTTCTAGCCTGCGGCGACGTTAGCCTAGCTGCCTTTGTCCGATTTAGCACCGACACCATCAAAGCAGCCCGAGAGAATTTGCTGAAGGGCTGTACTGTGGTGAGTGATGTCAGTGCGATCGCAACCGCACTCGATCAAACTCGCTTGACTCATCTGAACTGCCAGACGGTAACCTTACTAGACGATCCTCACATAGATACGGTTGCAGATGCTGAACGAACGCTTTGGCAGGATGATGGCTGGTATCAACGGCTCAACGATCTGGCTGACGGTAACATTTGGGTGATTGGCTATTCTCCATCCGTGCTGATAAAGCTTTGCGAGATGATAGAAAATCGAGACTGTCAGCCTGCCTTAGTGATTGGTCTCCCTATTGGTTTTAGCCATGCCCCCGCAGCAAAACGGCGGCTGATGCAGCTAAAAGTCCCCTACTTAACAACAGAAGGTGCGTTAGGCGGTGGACTCCTAGCAGCAGTAGCGCTCAATCGACTAGCCGCTTCCCTCATCGAGAAGCCTAACTGTCATTGCTATCTTGGCTGACGGTTCAAAATTCTGTCCGTAAACTTACCGCACCGGGTTTTCAGGCCCGCGTCCGCGATTCTCGTCAATGAAGCTAGCCGCTGCTTCCGGCTCAAACTCTGTCAAGTTCAACTGCTTTGTCCAGGCGGTCAGTACAATGCTTTCACCCAACCCTGCTTTAGGCGTAACAACAACGCCATCCCATGCCCCCGAAAACTGGTTGGCCCAGCTTTCTAACGCCTTTGTCGCTTCGGTTCCTGGCTGGTCGTAATAAACGACGATATTGCCATGTTCTAGAGAATGTATAAGCTGTTCAGTCGCTGTTCCTGCGAGTACACACCAGACACTCCCGGATTGGGATCGTGAGGGCCAGAGGTTGGAAAGTCTTTTTCATAGTTCACGGTTTCTCCTGGCTCAACATGCTTACGCCCATCGTCTGGAAACGTTTCAGCGGCAGTTAAAGCTGCTTTACCCTCAGTAGTGCCCGGTTCAAAAGCGATCTGCTCAGGACGGTTTCGGTATGCGAGTACTGCGATCGCTCCCACCATAAATATCGCCAATCCCAACGGCCCAAAAATCATCTTGAGCAGGTTAGATTGCTTGGATACGCGGCGTCGAGACTTCGAGCGGCCAGGGTTTGATCTGCCTTTGATCTGTTCGTTCATTTAGGTTTTAGTGCAATTAATCTTTTTGAAGGGGACTAGAGTCTTGAAGGATCGGGGTTTTAGAAGCGCTAGGAGTGCTCAGCGAACGCAGTCGTTTCGCCTGATTCGGTGAATGAAAAGACAGTATAGAGTTCTGTGTAATCGCCGGATTCCATCCCTGGAGAGCCGATAGGCATTCCAGGAACCGCAATCCCAGCCACGTCTGGCTTCTCAGTTAACAGCCGCTGCACATCTTCAGCCGGAATGTGCCCTTCTACAACGTAATCTCCAACAACTGTAGTGTGGCGAGACGTCAAGCTTGGAGGAACGCCATATGTCTGCTTGATTACGCTCATATCTTCAGTAATTTCGTCTTTCACCTGGAAACCAGCCGCCTTTGCATGTTCTATCCATTGACCGCAGCAGCCACAAGTAGGACTCCAAAATACAGTAATTTCGCTAACCAAAGCCGTTTCAACTCCCACTGCTTCTTCCCACGATGAAGTGGTTGACGCTCCTGAATCTATAGTGGCTGTGCAGCCAGCGAACACTAGGCTAGCAGCCGCTAGACCGAAAGCAAAAACCTTGGGCTTGGAGAATCGACGACGCATGGCTACCTCTAGAAAGTGAGAAATAAACGGTAACTACTCAGGTTAGAAATTGGGTAAGAGAGGCTGTCCAAGAAACACGGTTTT
>QBMC01000231.1 GCA_003242035.1 Nodosilinea foveolarum
CGGCGGCGCGATGTCCGGCGGCGCGGGCTGGGGGCGCTTGAACCATCTCAGTTTGAGGCTCGGCTGATTTAGCGGTTGGTGGGGCTAGTTCAGCTTGTGGCGCAGCGGGTCTAGCCGCAGGTATACCTCCGGGTACTCCTCTGGGTGGGGGCGGGGGCGGCATAGCAGGTCTTGGCGGTGGAGCGGGTGGTGATTGCAGGTTGCTCATAGAAGCCCTTGGAATGGGATGGTCAAGAATAGGGACGGTGCTTTTGTGAAGCAGCCCTTTGGATTCAGTAAAGTTTTCCCAGCGCTTCGGCTAAAACTGGGATCGGCGATCGCCCAACCTATCTGCAAACAGCTATGCGGCACGGTTAACCGACCATTTCAACTGCCTGCATCCCGTGTTACCTTATTAAAGTTCTATAAATTCACATATCTCACACATCTGGATTTTCGGGTGTTTGGGGCGGCAACTATTTGTAAGGGAAGGTTTCAAACCATCCCTATTCGCCTCAAATGCAGCCAGATGGAGGTTTAACCCGGAAGGAAACTAAACATATGCCAGTCGTATCCCTGTCAGACTTACTAGAGTGCGGCGTGCACTTTGGCCACCAAACGCGCCGCTGGAACCCGAAGATGGACGAATATATCTTCACCTCGCGCAACGGCGTACACATCATTGACTTGGTGCAAACCGCCACGTTGTTAGAAGAAGCGTACAAGTACGTGCGCAAAGCATCAGAAAGCGGCAAAAGCTTTCTTTTCGTTGGCACCAAGCGCCAAGCGGCGGGCATTGTCGCCCAAGAAGCCGACCGCTGTGGCTCTTATTACGTAAACCAGCGCTGGTTGGGTGGAATGCTCACCAACTGGTCTACTATTAAAACTCGCGTAGAGCGTCTAAAAGAGCTAGAACGCATGGAGTCTTCCGGTGCGCTCGCCATGCGACCTAAAAAAGAAGGCGCAATGCTCCGCCGCGAACTAGACAAGCTGCAAAAGTATTTGGGCGGCATTAAAACCATGCGCCGTATTCCTGACGCGGTGATTATCGTGGATGTGCGCCGCGAGTACAACGCAGTTCAAGAATGCCAGAAGCTGGGTCTACCGATTATCTCTTTGCTAGATACCAACTGCGATCCCGACGTGGTCGATGTGCCGATTCCGGCTAACGACGACGCGATTCGAGCGATTAAGCTGATAGTTGGTCGCTTGGCTGATGCCATCTATGAAGGATCTCGTGGCGGCAATACGGCGAGCGGTAGCGGTGGTAGCACTACCGATATCTATGATGGCTACGACGGCGCTGACTACGACGATGAAGGCGCTGAAGTGGGCGGTCTCCCGGATGAAGTGGCTCCGGCTACGGAAGCTTCTATTGAAGGGTCTAAGGCGATCGCCACAGAAGAAGCACCCGCCGCGACTGAAGCCTAGTTTTTAAGCTAGGCGCTAAGCGATGTTGATGGGTGATATCGCTTAGTAATCTGGACTGTGGCCGAGGACAGAGCTGTTTATTGCGCTGGCTCTCGGCTCGGTTCTATTGGTACGGGGCAAAAGGCCCTACTCGTAATAAACACAGGATCTGATAGACGATGGCGGACATTTCTGCAAAGCAGGTTAAAGAGCTGCGCGACCAAACGGGCGCGGGCATGATGAACTGTAAGAAAGCGCTGAAGGAAAACGACGGCGACATGGAAAAGGCGAGCGAATGGCTGCGCCAGAAAGGTATTACCTCAGCCGCTAAAAAAGAAAGTCGCGTGGCTTCTGAAGGCTTGGTAAGCAGCTACATTCACACCGGTGGCCGCGTAGGTGTCCTGGTCGAAATTAACTGCGAGACTGACTTTGTGGCTCGCCGCGATGAGTTTAAGGAGCTAGCTCGCGATGTGGCGATGCAAATTGCCGCTTCGCCGAACGTGCAGTATGTGAGAGTGGCTGATATTCCCACTGACTTTGCAGAAAGCGAGAAAGCCATCGAGATGGGCCGAGATGATTTGGGCAATAAGCCCGACAACATTAAGGAAAAGATTGTTCAAGGTCGAATTGACAAGCGGCTGAAAGAGCTTTCTCTAGTCGATCAGCCCTTTATTAAAGACCAGAACATCACGGTAGAAGAGCTGGTTAAGCAGGCTGTGGCTAAGCTGGGCGAGAACATTCAGATCCGCCGATTCTCTCGCTTTATTTTGGGTGAGGGCATTGAGAAGGAGGAAGTGAACTTCGCGGATGAAGTGGCAGCTCAGACGGGTCAGAAGAAAGCGGAAGCAGCGCCGAAAGAGACTGAGAAGAAGGAAGCAGAAGGTGCTGCGAGGAAGCAGAACAAGTAGAGGCTGAGCAGCGTGGTTGAGCTACTTAGTGTCAGCCGCCTTATTCGCAGCGGACAAAGTAAGTAGGTCAGCGCAGTTAAAGCTCGCTCTTATGGTCGGGTTTCGACTACGCTCAACCCTCGGTAGATGCTGCATTGAGCACTGAGCGTAGTCGAAATACGTTTTATAGATAGCTAGACCGATCTACTTAGTCTGCTTGCCGCTTGTGAAAGCTGCGCTCTTTTTTATCGCTTTCGCCTGGTCGGGTTCTTCTTTAGTATGAGGAACCCGACGTTTTTATTGACGTATTGGCTTCTGGTCGAGGATGTTTAGGGGTGTCTTCATCACAGCCAGCGACAAAATCGCTATTGTATAGGGTATATGGTTAGAGCAAGCAGCCAAATTAAGCAGGAGCTATCGCTACTACAGCAGCGGACGCAGGAGCTGGAGACGTCTTTGGAGCCTTTGTATGAAGGCTATTTGAAGGCGTTGAGTGAAGCGGGTGGGCGGCAGCTAATCATGGCGGCTTTTCACATCTGTACGCAGGCTTACCCTAGTAAGTTTTTAAGCTTATCTTTGCAGCAGCGAAATCAGCTTCAGCAGGAGATTCAGGGCTTGAGTAATGGGCTGTATCGGCAGCTAATAGCTCAGCGCGAGCAGGCTAAAAAGGCGAGCCGCCGTTCGCCGAAGAAGAATGGGCTGGCTTTTTTGCAGCGGCTGTTGGAGGCGAAGTCTTCGGGGGCGGCGATTGTGGCGACGGATGGTAGTCGAGAGAGCTTGTTAGAGAAGCTGTCTGCCTTGGGATTGTCGGGTGATGATGACCGAGATGGCGATGACTGGTTGGGCGATGTGCCTGCGGCGGAAGAGGATGACGATGGGCTGGATGCTTTTGCGGGTAGTGCAGAGGCTGACGGGGATGAGCGCGACGACGCTCAGGCATTTGAGGGTCGTTATGAAAATGTTGATATTTTTGAGAGCGGCTTTGAGGCGGATGCGGGGCGTCGGGAGAGGACTGGTTTATCTAGAGAGGGGGATGATGCTTTAGCGGATAGGCAGGGCGATGATTTGGGGGGAGAGGGCGATCGCAACAATACAAATGCATCTTCAGAAAATCGCGACCCTGACTTCGAACTAGAGGTGCCGCCTGCTGATGAGCGGCTAACGCTTACAGAGGACGACGACCTGCTATCGGCTTTGGAAGGGCTGGCCCGTCGCTCGGCTGAAGATGAGGAGACAGAGCCGGAAGAAACCTTAGTGCCGATTCATTTGGTACGGCAGCAGATGTTGCTAGAGAAGGCCATCCGTAAGGTGCTTGAGCAGGTTTCGGAGCGGGCAAATGAATGCTTGCAAAAGGCGGACATTATGCCGAGCTTTCCGAAGGCGTTAATTTCGGCGGCGTCGGGTTCTAGAGAGATGGGGGAGCCGATAAATTCGGTGCCCAATGTGTTTAAGGTGTCTGTGCGGGTGATGCACGGGGAGGCCATGATGGAGGCGGTTGAGGACGCGCTGCCTCGGGGCGACTCGGATGGGGCTGACCGGCCCAGACGCAGAAAGCAGAGTCGGGAGTCGGACAGACGGCAACGGGCGAGAAGACCTCGGATGCCGCGCGAGGGGCCGCGTGATGCGGTTGAGATTGACGCGCTGCCGGAGCTGTCGATGATTAGTATGCAGCTTAGTGAGGTGGAGTTTTCTGACCATACGGTGTCGGCTTGGCGTAGTCGAATCCGGCAGGAGTTTGAGAATTTGAAGAAGCTGGGAAGCCGGTATCAGAAGACGCAGCGGGCGCTGGAGACGGCGCAGGCTGAGGATGCTTGGCGCGCGAGCTGGACGCCGGTAAGGGCAGACGAGTCTGGTTCGGAAGAGTCTGGCTCGGAATCCTTGGAACAGGAGTAAGCCGGGTTTGTTGACAGGGCAGTACTAAAAAAGCCAGCAAAAAAGCCAGTAAAAAAGCCGGGGGCGCTGTGGTGAAACGCATCCCTGGCAGAAATAGGATTATCTACGATCGCTCAAACAACATTGGGCTAGACAGTAACGGTGTCGCGGCGGGTGGGGCGTTTGCGATCGCTCGTCCTAACGCCCCCGGCTCTCTCATACTCGGTGCTGTCTTTGCCAAATTCAGCCCCGATGCCCATCAGCATTTTCTCCGAGAACTCAGAAAGCGTTTGCTCGGCGGCGTCTACTTCGTTTTGCAAAGCGTCGGCATCGGCGAGGGCATGGTTGTAGGCATTGAGTTTGCTGTTTAGCTCAGTGATGTATTTGCTGTAGTTGTCGGCGGTGAGGGTTTTGCCGATGGCTAGCTTTTCGTCGATGGATTGGACGCCGGAGAAACGGCGTTGGGCTTTGCTGAGAACGCGAGAGCTGCGCTTTTGTCTGGTCATGGGGTAACGGCTGCCCTAATGAGGGTGCGAATAAGTGACTGTCCTAGGGGGTGGGAATTGGTTGAATGGCCGTCAACAGTTCCGTGGTCTAGGACAATCTTAGAATGTCCGTTTTGCGACTCGGTGGGCTAAGTGCGATCGCGGATCTTCGTATATTTTCTGTGCTTGGGTTCTGTATCTTCGCGTAGGTTGGCTGGTTGCCGGTGATGCGCAGCGACTTCTTGAGGGTGGTTGGCGACGAACGATCCCTGTTGACTCACAGCGGCGGGGTGGTTGGCGACAGATGATCCCCCCTTAGTCGCGGCGGGAGGGTGGTTTATCACAAACCACCCTGCTTTGCTTTGGCGTGGGGCGCTATTGGTGACGAACGGCCCTAGCCAACTGGCAGCGGGAAGGTGGTTTATCAGCAGCGGCCTTGGCTGGCTCGCTGCTGACCCTGCGGGAGCAAGCCCCGGAATTGGCTTATCATGGATTGCGGCTATTCTGGTGCTTTTGATGGTTCAAACGGAAAACGGAAAACGGCTGAGCGGCCTGATTTGGGAGGTGGCTGACCTGTTGCGGGGGGACTACAAGCAGGCGGATTATGGCAAGGTGATTTTGCCGTTTACGGTATTGCGGCGGCTAGACTGCGTTTTGGCCCCGACGAAAGCCAGCGTTATGAGCTTTTACGCGGGTAAAGTGAAGCCGATGGCGCTAAAGAACCCGGAGCCGCTGCTGAACCAGAAGGCGGGCGTGTCGTTTCACAATATTAGTCAGTTTACGTTTGCGGATCTGGCGCGCGATGCGAATAATGTGGCGGCTAACTTAAGGAACTATATCAACGGTTTCTCGGCGGCGGGGCGGGAGATTATTGAGTATTTTAACTTTAACGACCATATCAGTCGGCTAGATGAAGCGAATCTGTTGTTTTTGATTGTTAAGGCGTTTGCTGGTTTTGATCTGAGTCCTGAAAAAGTCTCTCAGATGGAGATGGGCTATGTGTTTGAGGAGCTGATTCGCAAGTTTTCGGAATTGTCTAATGAGACGGCGGGGGAGCACTTTACGCCGCGTGAGGTGATTCGGCTGATGGTGAACTTGTTGTTTCAAGATGATGGCGAGATTTTGACGCAGCCGGGGATTGTGCGGACGATTTACGATCCGGCTTGTGGGACGGGTGGGATGCTGTCGGTGGCGGAGAAGTACATTAAGGGAAGCGCTTACAAATAGAGTACCCGCTATAATAGATGGGGATCTAGCATGAT
>QBMC01000232.1 GCA_003242035.1 Nodosilinea foveolarum
TGACTCACCGCAAGATTTGCCCACAGTGGAATTATATGGTTCATCCTCGTACCTCAGAATGGCAGATAGCATGAAATTATTAATTTACAAGCCCTAATAGTCTCGCATCGAACCACGCTGCGAATTATATTGTGCAGCCTGTTAGGGATCGATTTAGGTCGGTATCGCGATCGCCTAGATTATCCAGCCGCCTCGCTCAGCGTCGTTAAGTTTGGCAAGTATGGGCCATTGCTAGAGCGAATGGGCGATCGCGCCTACATGCCAAAAGCGCTGCGCGAGCGAGAAAATCTCGAACAGACGCCCGAGCCTACATAGCACTCCTAGCTGGATAAGACAGCTCAAAATACTGTGCCAGTAACCACTTCGTCTGAGCTTTTCAAAATATCAAAAAGACCAGCATAAAACTCTCTAACTACCACATTGAAAACGCTATAAACCTTTCAAATAGATACCTTTAGGATTCTCAAAAGAACTGCAATGTCACTTATTTAACCATCAGATTTATCGGGACGCAGAGTGGTCAATTGCAGAACTTGACCCAGCTTTTCACCCATCCCAGTCGCTCGCGGCTAAATTGAACATGCCGTCAAACTCTGCACCTTATCCGTCACATGTATCATGACTCACGCGCCTTCTCCGCTCCAGCCTCAGGTCAAACCCTCACTCAAAACCCGGTTATGGAAGGGCACACTTGCGCTGATCGGGGGTCTGGCCGTATTGGCCCAGGCCGATGCAGCGCTAGCGGGCATGTGCAGAGCAGAGCTGCCGCGTAAAATCGACGCTATTGTCAACGGGTACACTCTCAAAGGCTCCAAAGTCGGCATTCTCATTGAAGATCTCAACCCCGACACGCGCACCCTTTATGCCCGCAGCGCTCAAGAAAAGTTCGTCCCCGCTTCTAACGTCAAGCTACTCACCACCGCCGCCGCGCTGCACAACCTCGGCCCCGACTACAGCATTCGCACCTCCGTCTTTGGCAAACCCAACAGCGCCAATCAAGACCTCTACGTCGTCGGTCGGGGCGACCCCACCTTCACCAGCTATCAGCTCAATCTGCTCGCCAACCAGCTAAAGCAAAAGGGCATCACCCGCGTCAACAGCCTCACCGCCGTAGACAACTACTTTGCTGGCCCCGCTGCCAACCCCTATTGGGACACCGAAGACTACCGCGCAGGCTACGGCGCACCCACCAACAGCCTCATTCTTAACCGTAACGAACTCGGCTTTACGCTCTTCCCCACCCGCGTCGGACAACCGCTGCGCGTCGCGTGGGATCGCCCCGAATTTGTCCGTGGTTGGCGCATTGAGAACAACTCTCGTACCATCGGCAGCGGCAACGAATTTATCGACGCAGGCCAAAAGCCCGGTCAAAAAGTCATGGACGTGCGCGGTCAGCTCATTGCGGGTTCTGCCGCCGAAAACACCTCTATCGCCGTACTAGATCCGGGCAGCTACTTCGCCGAACAGTTCCAGCAAAGCCTCAACGTCTACGGCATCAGCAGCGCCGCCGTCAAAGTCAGCGCCGCCAACTCGCCCGAGGGATTAGTCGAACTCGCCGCCATTCAGTCACCGCCGCTGCGAGCCTTCATCGATCCAACCAATCTCTACAGCGTCAACATCTACGCCGAAGCCATGCTCAAAGCGCTGGGCCGCGCGGCAGAACCCAACAGTCAAAACGCCTATGCTTCTGGGGCAACAGCCGTAAGCAAAGTTCTCACCGATCTAGGCGTAGCCCCCAACAGCGTTTCTATTGTCGATGGCTCTGGTCTCTCTCGCAAAAATCAGGCCACGCCGGAGGCATTTGTCGATACTTTGCAGGCGATCGCCAAAACTCAAAACGCCAGTGTCTACCGCAATTCTTTGGCGATCGCCGGACGCAGCGGCACCCTCAGCAACCGAATGCGCGGCACCGCAGCCGAAGGGCGATTCCAAGGCAAAACCGGCACCCTTAGCGACACCTACACCCTCAGCGGCTACCTCAGCCCGCCCAACCATCCGCCCTTAGCGCTCAGCATCTTAATCAACAACGCCAACGCCAAAAGCAGCGACGTTCGCAGTTTAATCGATCAAATCATCGTTCATGCCGCCAACTTAAAAGACTGCGACTAGTCAGCTAACCCACGTTTGAGCATTCACCAGCAGGTACAACATCTGATTCAATAGGCGCAGAGTCCTGAACGTTGGCGAGTCTCCGATGGCACCAGATATCCAGATGAGTGAAGATGAGCTGATTTCTGAAATCTATAGTGCTTTTGAACCGTTCAATCCACCGCCTGAGGGGACTTATGTAAACTGCGATAGCGTGCGGGGTCGATGGAATATTCAGCGCGAGCTGGGGAATCAGATTGTGCGATCGCAGCAGCCGACCTGTCAGCTTTATAGCGGGCATAGAGGCGTGGGCAAGACGACGGAGCTGCTTCAGCTAAGGGGCTTTTTGACGGAGAAAGGCTATGAGGTGGTTTATTTTGAAGCGCAGAATGACGTAGAGCTGCAAGACGCTGAGTATGCCGATATCTTGCTGGCCTGTACAAAGAATTTGGTGCAGGCCATTCAGCTAAAGGGAGACAATCCGCTGCTGGACTGGATGAGAACGCGGTGGCAATCTTTTAAGGATTTGGCGCTGACTGAGGTGGAATGGAATGACCTGAAACTGGAGCAGCAAGTGGGTCTGTTCAGCAAGATGACGGCGAATATACGGGCGGTGCCCGATCTAAGGCGCGAGCTAAGAAAGCGACTGAACGACAGTACGCCTTCGCTGATAGCCGCGCTGAATAGCTTTATTGAGCAGGCGCAGGCGGAGATGCCAGCGGAGCGTAAAGGCATCGTGATTATCGCAGACAACTTGGATCGGATTGCGGAGAATACTTCATCGGGGCGGAGTAATTTTGATGAGATCTATCTGAATCGTAGCGAGCTGATGAGCGGGTTGAGCTGTCATGTGATCTATACGGTGCCGATTCAGATGATTTATTCGCCGCGCGTGACGAGGCTGGAGAATAACTATGGCAAGCCGGATATTTTGCCGATGGTGATGGTGAAATCTTTAGAGGGCGAGCTGAATTCGCTAGGCATTGATAAGCTGAAGGAAATTATTTGCCGTCGGCTTCATCGGATAGATGCGCGACTGGTGGAGCCGGAATATTTGGAAAACTACGTGTTCGATAGTGCCGATACGCTAGATAGATTGTGTGCGATGAGCGGCGGCCACATGCGGGTGCTGATGCAGCTTTTACAGAAGTCGATTGATTGGATTGAGGATCTGCCGATTACGGCGGAGGCGGCGCAGATTGCGATTGAGGAGCAGCGGGATACGTATCGGACGGCGATTATGAGCGATCGCTTAATAACGTTGGCGCAAACTCACATCAGCAAGGAGTTTGACGGTGAGGAAAGGTCTTTAGAGATGCTGCTCAATCGCTGCTTGGTAGAATATCGTTATTATGATGAGAACAATCAGTTAAAGCAGTGGTGCGATGTACATCCGCTAATAGAAGGGTTCGAACAGTTCAAAAAAGCTTTGGCAAAGTTAGAGTCAAATCAACCGTAAACAGAGAATCTTTTCTAACGAGCGCTCCCACAAAGGTGAAAAGATAAGCGATGAGTAGTCCCGACGAAACAATCGCAATAGAGCCGCCGTTTTCTAAAAAAGAGTTAGAGAAAGCGCAAGCTACTGATGTTGAAGCGTTGGCTCAGTCTATAGACAATTCGTTTGTCAATCCGTTTCTCGATCCAGCTCATATAGAGAAAGCCGCTAGAGGCAGAATTAGCAATCAGGCAGACCTCTATCGTTCGCTAGTTCGGGCGCTGAAGCGCAGGCGAGGGTTCGGCATTTTGTTTTTGCAATGTACGCCAGCGAAGGGGAAAGAGATATTTTCGCAACTACAAACCGACCTGCCACAGAAACAAATAGGACAACTGACGCTAACCGAACCAATAGAAAATCTGAAGGCTCTAGTTGAGGCCAGAGAAGACTTAGACGAGCTAAACGTTTTGTTTGTCGAGGGCATAGAGCACTCTTTATCGCCTTACATAAAGTCGGAGATGGGGCGTAACGATTACTACAAGCTAGAAGTGCTGCCGCCCATATTAGATCATCTGAATTTGCATCGAGAGAACTTTCGCAATCAGTTCAGGCATCTATGTTTAGTGTTTGTAGTGCCACCCTTTGCGCTGAAGTACTTTATGTATCGGGCTGTTGATTTCTTTTCCTGGCATTCGGGCATTTGGACGTTTTCTCCGCCTGAAGAGGAGTTAGCGAAAGCAACGGTCAGAGTTTTAGAGGGTAAATATTCTGAGTATCTATCGCTTTCGACTGAAGAGAGCGTTGAGAGAATAGTAGAGCTGCGAGATTTAATTGATCAAAAGAATCAGCCAGATGAAAAGCGGTCGCTCTTGCTGGTAGAACTTGCCTTAGTTCTATACGCTGCTCAAGACTTTGAATTAGCACTAGATTGCTGTGATGAAGCAATTACGTTTCAGTCAGCCAATGAAAATGCGTGGTTTACAAAAGGTGTTGCCCTCGTAGCACTAGGCCGTACCGAAGAAGCGATCGCTGCCTATGACGCCGCCTTAGCCATCAAGCCTGACGATCACGAAGCGTTCTTTAACAAAGGCAATGCCCTCGCTGCGCTGGGCCGTAACGAAGAAGCGATCACTGCCTACGATGTCGCCTTAGCCATCAAGCCTGACTTTCGTGAAGCGTTCTTTAACAAAGGTGTTGATCTCGCAGCGCTGGGCCGTAACGAAGAGGCGATTGCCTCCTTCGATGCTGCCTTAGCGATTAAACCCAACAATCCTGATACTTACTACTACAAAGCTTGTATCTACGCACTTTTACTTCAGCTAAAAGACGCGATTACTTTCTTGCAAAAAGCAATCGCACTAGACGGCACAGACGAGTACATCGAACTGGCTAAGACTGATTCTGACTTTGATGCTATTCGCGATCGCCCCCCATTCCAAGCCCTAATCGCCCAATACGAAGAAAAGCAGCACTCAGAAGCGCGATCGCTATAGCCGTAGCAACAAATCCTTAAGCATTTGCCGCAAATGGTCGAGCCGCATCAATAAATTCTTGTGTGATCGCGGCTACGGCTATTCGCGCATCAACAAATCCTTAAGCATTAGCGGCAAACGGTCGAGCGTTTGTAACAAACTGTTTACGATAAGTCGCAAACGGTCGAGCCGTAACAACAAACGTTTAAGCGTTAGCGGCAAGTGGTTGAGGGATTGGTGCGATCATTCAACCGCTTACCGCGCTCGCACTCACTAAAGCTGCTTGCGCAACAAACTCATCGCCTCTGCCTGCTCAAGCTGGGCAAGACACTAATCAACTGCAAACTCGGTATATTGCCTTACGTGAGGAGCGTGATAGGCAAGTACGATGTCTTGTTGAGGCACACCCATTTCTACCAGTTGATCGGCGATCGCCAGCTCAGAACCATCATGCTGAATCCAAATCTTACCGTCTTTAATATCCACATGCACAACGCACCCATATAGCCGATCAACATTGTTCTTCCATCCCGTATGAACAATTTGATAGTGATCTCTTTCTGTATCAAAAACAAGCTGCGTTTCGATAGATGCATTGGCAGGCACAATTGATGCTTTCCGCTCTAGCACAGTTTTTATTTGCTGGCGATAGCTAGCTAGCTTTTCCATTGAACAATCCTCGGCGATAGCGTACTGTAAACGATTAAAGGCACATTGTTTCGATTAACAGACTTCTGAACAAAGGGATAGTTAAAGAAGCGCTTGAAGACATCTTCAGGCAGGGCTATTTCATTCTAAATATACGTTTAAGTGTGTCTAGACTAAACTGGCAGC
>QBMC01000233.1 GCA_003242035.1 Nodosilinea foveolarum
GACTAAAGGCTGGGGGGTGGGCGCGGTCTGCATAGCTTCAGCTTGGGATGGAAAGAGTACCGCAAAGGGCAAAGAGCGTTTGTTATGGTGTCTTGAGGATTTCTTTTGTCCTAAGACTTGCGATCTCAAAACTTGACTCAATAACCCATCATCCCAATTATGCTCACTGCTGCCGAAGCTGAACGATTAATCTTTACGTTGGTGGAGCCAGTGCGGGCCGTGGAGTCTGTGCCGCTGGCGGACTGCTTGGGTCGGGTGCTGGCGGTGCCGGTACGGAGCGAGCTGGATTTTCCGCATTGGGATAATTCGGCGATGGATGGCTATGCGGTGCGGGCAGTGGACGTGCAGCAGGTGCCGGTGACGCTACAGGTGGTGGCCGAAATTCCGGCGGGGACGCGGCCAGAGGTGGTGATTGGGCCAGGGCAGGCAGCGCGGATTTTGACCGGGGCGATGATGCCGGAAGGGGCGGACGCGGTGGTGATGCAGGAGGAGACGGCGCGCGAGGCAGCGGAGGTGACGATCTTGGCGGTGCCGGAGAGCGGATCGTTTGTGCGATCGCGCGGAAGTTTTTATCGGGCAGGGGCGGAGCTGCTGGAGGCTGGTAGGGCGATCGCTCCCGCAGAAATTGCTTTGCTGGCGGCGGCTCAGCAGACTCAGGTAGCGGTGTACCGGCGGCCTCGGGTGGCGATTATTTCTACGGGGAGCGAGCTGGTGGAACCGGGCCAGCCGCTAGGACCGGGGCAAATTGTGGATTCTAATCAGTATGCGCTGGCGGCGCTGGTGGCTCAGGCAGGGGCGGTGCCGGTGGCGTTGGGCATTGTTCCGGATGAGCGGGCGGCGGTGAAAGGGGCGATCGCTGCTGCCCTTTCTCAGGCAGATATGGTGCTGTCTTCGGGTGGGGTGTCGGTGGGCGACTATGACTATGTGGATGCGGTACTAGCAGAACTGGGGGCGACTTTGCATATTCGGTCGGTGGCAGTGAAGCCGGGGAAGCCCTTGACGGTGGCGAGCTTCGACTACGCTCAGCTCTCGGTGGTGGGTCGTCAGGTATATTTTGGGCTGCCGGGGAATCCGGCTTCAGCGATGGTGGGCTTTTGGCGGTTTGTGGCTCCCGCGATTCAGCGGCTTTCTGGGCTAGCGGGAGCGCCGTCTGTGGCGTTTGTGTGGGCTAAGGCGCTAACTGAGCTGAAGGCGGGCGGGAAGCGGGAGACTTATCTGTGGGGGCAATTGCGAGCGACTGAGTCGGGCTATGAGTTTGCGCGGGCGGTGGGGAGCCACAGTTCGGGCAATTTGGTGAATTTGGCGAATACTAGCGGTTTGGCAGTGGTGCCGATGGGAGAAACGCACATCGCGGCGGGTGAGTCGGTGCGAGTGCTGGTGTGTAAAGCAAATATATAAACAAAACTTGTTGAGCGGCCTGGAGAAATGGGGTAGTCTGCAAAGGGTTAGGGCTAAGGATGGTAAGACGCTGAGTGATGGTCAGCGCGACGGTAGATGGGGCAAGGTATCATTTTGTTAATATCTAACCATTGTTACATTGATAATTATTGATTAAGACCCCTGACGGGTTGACCTAGTTAGGTCGGTTTTTGTGGGGCTTGTAAGTTAGGCGATCGCTAGGACAGCTATGGCATCACAATTCGATGATGATTACCGTCTGACTAAGGAGGCCAAACAGCCTAGCGACGCTTCGGGCGCTCAGTCTGGAGGAAAATCTGTAGGAGGTCGGCTAGGTGCAAAGCCAGGTACTGCGAAGCCACAGTCTGCTAAAAAAACATCTTCGTTTGAAGCTAAGCCGTTTGAATCTAAACAGTTTTACCCAAAGCAGTCTGCCGCTAACCCAACTCGTTCTCAGCGCGTAGATCCTAAGAAAACAGATCCTAAGCAAATAGATCCTAAGCAAACAGATCCTAAGCAAATAGATCCCAAGCAATTTCACCCCAAACGCATAGAGCATAAACAGTCATCTGTTACGGCGTCTGCGGCTTCGGACACGAGGGACGGAGGTCTTTCGTCGCCTCTGTTAGGGCTGCGCTGGCTGAAGAGCTGGCCGATTGTGGTGCTGATTATTTTCGGCATTTTAGGCACGGCGGGGGCGGCGGCGATGGTTAGCCTATTTCGAATTCCTAATTTGCCTAACTGTCGGGCGATTTTTTGGCCGACGGCTTCGGCCTCTTTGCGTTTGCAATGTGCAGAGTCTTATTCGCAGCAGGGCGATGTGGACAATTTGCTGGCAGCGATCGCCCTGGTAGATCGGCTGCCTGAAGACCATCCGCTGCGAGCAGACATTAACAGTCGGATTGAGAACTGGGCGAGTCAGGTTTTGGATTTGGCTGAGCGCTCTTTTGAAGCGGGCAATCTGGAGCTGGCGATCTCAACGGCGAACAAAATCCCTGATCGAACAGCGGCGAAAAAGCTGGTGGCAGATCGGATAGAGCGCTGGCAGCGAATTTGGCAAGCGGGCGAAAAAGAATTTTCGGCGGCGGTCGCTAAGATTAAAGAGAAAAATTTTCAGGCGGCGTTTAGCCTGTCGGTAAAGCTGCTGGATGTGGACAATAAATTTTGGTCTACCACTAAGTACAACGAGCTGACGAAGCTGATTGCCAGAGCTAGAGACGATAGCCGCAAGTTATCTGAGGCATTGGGGCTAGCGAAGGCAGGGACGCTTGAAGGGTTCAAAGGGGCGCTAAAGGCGCTGAAGGAGATTGGGAAGGACAGCGTCTTTTTTGCAGAGGTGAAGAGCGAGCGGCAGAAAATCGCCAAGCAGATGCTGAAGCGCGGTGAGGAACTGCTAGCAGACCGGCAGCTTTCAGATGCGCAGGCGATGCTCAATGCGGTGCCGCGCGATGTGGGTTTAGACAAAGAAATTGAAGATTCTCAGATTTTTGTGACGGCGTATCAGCAGGCTTGGACGAATAATGTCGCGGGTTTGGAGAATGCGATCGCTCGGATGAAGACGCTGAAGAAAAATCGACCGGGCTATGCGCGGGGGCAGCAGTTGATTGCGCAGTGGCAGGGTGAAATTAACAATATTTCGCTGCTCAATCAGGCACAAGAGCGGGCGCAGCGGGGCAGCACTGCCGATTTGACGGCGGCGATCGCCCTCGCCCAACAAGTCTCAACTGGCTCGCCGCAGGGCAAGGAGGCGGCGGCGCAGATTGGCAAATGGCAGTCTAGGGTAGAAACGGTGCAAGACCGGCCTATTTTGGAGCGAGCAGATCGGCTAGCTGCGGTCGGGACGCCAGATAATTTGCGAGCGGCGATTCAGGAGGCGAAGAAGATTCCGCCGGGTCGGACGCTGGGCGCTGAGGCAGATGAGCGCATTGCCAACTGGACGGAGCGAGTGCAGCGAATTGAGGATCAGCCGATATTGGATCAGGCACGGCAGCGGGCGCAGACGGGCGATATTGCCGGGGCGATCGCGATTGCTAATCGAATTGGGTCTGGGCGATCGCTCTATAAAATGGCGCAAGATGACATTGCGGGTTGGCAAACGCAAGAAGATGGCCGAGCGCGGTTGAGTGAGGCAGTAAATGCGGCCTCTGGCGGCGATGGGAATTCGCTGGCGAATGCGATTGAGATGGCGCAGCGGGTGCCCAACTCTAGCGGCAGCCGCTCGCAGGCAGATAGCCGGATTAATCAGTGGAGCTGGGATTTGTTGCAGCAGGCAGAGCTAACGGCGAATCGGAATTTGGGCAGTGCGATCGCGCTAGCTAGTCGCATTCCTGATGGCACAGAAGCTTACGATTCGGCTCAGGTAAGAATTGGTAACTGGCAAGCAACGCTGAACCGAACAGAAGAGTCTCGTCGCGTTCCGGCTGAGGTAAGTCCGCCGCCCGCTAATGTCAATGAAAATGGATTGCCTGCTAGACTGAACCTCACGCCCGCCGAATAGAGATTCCCCATTGAAAAGGGCCACAGCATTACTGCGACCCCTCCAAATAAGCAATTGACTAACTAGTTTATTGACTAAGTTATTTATAGAGATCTTAGTCGTTTAGCTGGTAGTCTCCGCGACCTGGCTTTATACTGCCACCTCTACCAGCAGCGTCGGCTGGTCGGTTAGTTAGGCTTTTAGCTGCGCGATCCACTTTGTCTCCGGCTCTATCCGCAGCATTAGCGGCCTTATCGGTCAGCCGGTCAGCTTTGCTGCCAGCACGATCGGCAGCATTAGCAGCTCTATCGGTGAGATCGTCAGCCTTGCTGCCAGCGCGATCAGCAGCATTAGCGGCTTTGTTCCCAACGCTATCAACCGCATTAGCGGCTTTGTTACCAACGCGATCAGCAGCATTAGCGGCTTTATCTGTAAGCTGATCCGCTTTGTTAGTGATGGTACTCGCTGCGTCGTCGGCAGCGCCTGTGATGTTATTTTTCAGATCGCCAATCGCTTCACGAGCTGTCTCTAGTGGGTCAGATGCCTGAGCTTTTCTACGCTTGGCTGTATCAATCAGGGTTTGCGCTTTGGCTTCGTTTGCATTACGACGTGGATCAACGTCGTCAAAGTTGTTCATTCCACCCTGTTCAGACTGAATTTTATCGTAGCGTTCAGTCGTTTGCTTTTGGCCGCGCTCGTTGTCGTACATGTCTATAGCGTAGGCTGGCGCAGTCATTGCCCACAGGCTAACGACAATAAATCCAGCGACCAGCAGCCCTTTCAAGGCTTTTGCTCGATTGAAGATAGCAATCATATGCGAGGTCTCCTTCTAATTAGAAATTTCAACACAAAGTGTAAGTAATGCTACCGAACTCTAGAATCCATCAAAAGGCATTCTCTGGCCGTAAGCCGTTTTTCTTTAGAGGTAGGTTTCACCATTATCAAACGGTTAAATCTATTATTGGCTGTTCTGCCTTGCTTTTTCCTGGAGTCTACCCGATCTGCTAGTTGTCAGAATTATGGCCTGCTGTACTGCCGCTGTAGCTGTTTGGGTCGCGAACGAAAGCGGCGACGTGCTTTTTGAAATCTCTGACATCCTTCATCGCAGAAGCGTTCTCAACATCAACCTTTTGAATCACGCTAAAACTACCATCCGTCTCCAAAATAACGGCATCCACTTCGCCAATGCTGCTATGGCCGCTAAGTCGAATAGCGGCTAAAACTTCGCCTTCTGCCACACGCTGCTTTTTGAGGATGCTGTCAATCATTTCTCCCTTGAAGAGCAACAGGCTAGGCTCTGACTTGATGAGGGCTTGAACTGCGCCTGATCGAACCGCTGTCCAGGTAATGATGAATTGCAGTAGGATGAGGACGGCAACGGCAACCAGTGATTGAACGAGTGCTGTCCCACTCGAAAGGAGCGCACTTGCCAAGATAGAGCCGAAGGCAATGGTGACAACGAAGTCGAAGCTGTTCCATTTGGATAGAGTTCGCTTGCCAGAGAGACGCAGCAATACGATAATGCCGAAGTAGCTGAGAATGCCAGTAATAACGGTTTCTAAAATGCCGCCCCAGCCCATAAACAGGGCGGAGGAGAGTGAGTAGTCCATTAAATCGCCGCAGAACAATCCCTACATGATAGGTTGCGTTGACGGATGCCTTGTCCTAACAAAGGTAGAGATTATTGCTAGAGGAGATCTAGTCAGCCAATCTTTCAGTGTTCTTGTCTGTTCGCTTCTGGCTTTTTCTATGGTTCTTATATTGTAACTACTCAGGCTTAATTCTTTCTGTTGATTGATAAAGGCCGCAAGGTAGACGAGCTAGG
>QBMC01000234.1 GCA_003242035.1 Nodosilinea foveolarum
GTTGTCAGTTTGGACTTGACACCCTTAAGCGTCTCTTTAGAATGAAATAGCCCTGTTACTTCGTAGGAACAAAAAAATCGCCAGATACAACGATGGCTCAGGTTAAGCAGATTTTAATACAGGGAAGAGGACTCGTATTGTTAGACGGCTTGGATGAGGTGTTAGAAAAAGACCAAGACCGAATACTAAAGGAAATTCGAGAGTTTTCGCAGCACTATGATCGCTCGCATGTCATTATTACTTGCCGAATTGCGGCGAAAGAGTATGTGTTTGAGCAATTCACCGAAGTGGAGATGGCGAACTTCGATGCAGAGCAGATTCAATCCTTTGCCGATAAATGGTTCAGAGCCAAAGAACCAAAGCAGGTAGATAAATCGGGAAAATCGACCGTTGCTCAGTTGTTTTGGCAAGCATTAGAAGAGCAGAAGCCTATTAAAGAACTTGCGGCAAACCCATTGCTGCTAACTTTGCTGTGTCTGGAATTTGAGGAGTCCTCAGAGTTTCCCCAGAGCAGGGCAGAACTGTATGAGCGAGGACTGAATATCCTACTGAGCAAGTGGGACGGGCAACGACGTATTAAGCGGGGTGAGATATACAAGCGTTTATCGACTAAGCGTAAGGAAATTCTGCTCGGGCATTTAGCGATGCATACCTTTGAACGGGGAGAATATTTCTTTCCAGCACATGTTGCCGAAAAGCAAATTGGGCAATATATCCAAAACTTGCCAGATGCTAGCACCGATCCAGAGGCACTTCTTGTCGATAGCCACGCTGTACTAAAAGCAATTGAATCGCAACACGGACTACTCACGGAACGAGCAGTTGGTATCTATTCATTTTCTCATCTGACCTTTCACGAATACTTTGCAGCAAAGAATGTCATAGAGACTTCAGCATCGGATGCGCATCGTGAGGCATTGCGTTTGTTTGCAGGACATGTTGCAGAAAAACGGTGGAGAGAGATATTTCTACTCGTCGCCGAACGGATAGAAAGCGCAGATCATTTGCTGATAGCCATATTAAAACAAATCAACTCGCTTGTGGTAGTAGATAATGAAATACAACGGCTTATCGGCTGGGCTTATAGGAAATCAAATTCAGTAGAGGTAGCTTATAAACCTGTTGTAGCAAGAGCTTTCTACCTCGCCCAGAATTTTGACAGAACTCAAAAGCTCGCTAGTGCTCTCAATCATTACTTAGGAAGCGCACTTGACTACAATGTTGCTTGTGGACTCATACAGCTCCTCAATGACAAAGAGACTATTAATATTACGGGAAACCTTATATCTACCATCAACAAAAAGTTCGGCTCTGTTGAAAAAATCACCCTTGATCGCGAAATAGCACTTGATTCAGCACTTGATGGTGCTCTCCATAGCGCTCTTACTCTTAACGATAGTAGTTTTTCTAACAAAGCTAATACCCGTTCCCTTAAAATTGATTTCAGCGACAGTA
Source organism: Nodosilinea foveolarum (assembly GCA_003242035.1). Classification (GTDB taxonomy): domain Bacteria; phylum Cyanobacteriota; class Cyanobacteriia; order Phormidesmidales; family Phormidesmidaceae; genus Phormidesmis; species Phormidesmis foveolarum. The sequence goes on from QBMC01000234.1 coordinate 1,456, forward strand.
AATTTAGAAATGAGATTTTTGTCACACAAGCAAGAGTCATAGATAGTAGACTAAAAGACGCTCTCGCCAATACTTTCAACGCTGATGAAGAATTGCGGCAAGAGCTAGATTTTCTTCGAGAGCGGTTACGGTATCAGATACAAGACAAAACACAATTTGAACGGTGGTGGAAGACTAAAGGAAAAGACTGGAGAGAAAAACTTAAGACAACAATGGTTAACTATAGAGACATAGGTCATGAGTGGCAGTTTAGTTCTGAACAGGTAGGAAAACTCAGCCAGTACTACAATGCAAATTTACTTTTGGCAGCCTGCCTGAAGCGGGCCTACGTGTCAAACGAAGTGCGACAGCAAATTGAGAATGAGATGTTAATGCCTAGTTCAGTAGGTGTTAATGAGTAGACTTACTATTTAGTTGTCATCACATATACCCCATCCCAATCATTGGCCGGAGGCCGCTGTATATAAGCCTGTGTCCGCTCTAACTGAAGCGCCGCTGCCAAATCATCAGGCCGCAGCGATAATGCTTTGTCAAACAGCGCCATCGCCCCATGAAACCGTCTCTCCTTATAAGCCTTACGCCCCCGACTATACAAATCTAGGAAGATCTCGTCTTCTTTAGAAAGCGGCTGAGTGCGATCGCCTACCAGCTCATAAATCTTCACCGGCTCCAGCTTCCCCTTCACCCGAATGAGATCCAGCTCGCGCACCCAAATCATCTCTTTGCACAGCTCGTAAGTATGCTCGCTCAGCACAATATCACAGCCATACTGCTTCGTAATGCTCTCTAGCCGAGCGCTCAAATTCACCCCATCGCCAATCACCGTATACTCCATCTTTCGCTGCGAGCCAATATTGCCAGAAACCACCTCGCCCGAACTCAAGCCGATCCCAATCCGCAGCTCTGGCTGTCCTTTCGCCAACCGCTCCTGATTAAAAGCGACTAATCGTTTCCGCATATCCAGCGCCGAACATACCGCCGACCACGCATGATTACTCAGCGGCAGCGGCGCACCGAACACCGCCATCAGCGCATCGCCAATAAACTTATCCAGCGTCCCCTCACTGTGAAACACCGCCTCCACCATCGTCTCAAAATACTCATTCAGCATCGACACCACATCGGTGGCCTCTAGCGCTTCCGTCAACGTCGTATAGCCGCGAATGTCCGAAAACAGCACCGTCACATCCTTGCGCTCACCCACCATCAGCACATCTTCACCCAGTGCCATCACTCGCTCAGCGACCCCCGGCGTCATGTATCGGTACAGCGTCGTCTTCATCCGCTTTTCCTGACTGATGTCTTCTAGCACAACTAATCCACCGCGCACCCCACCCTGTGGATCGCTCAGCGGACTCACCGTTAGGTTAATGCTCCGATTCCAACCCACCACCCACTCCGGCGAAACCAACTGATTAGCGTTGCCCCACAGCCGATAAGCCTCCCCATCGGGAACTACTAGCGCACTCTCTCCCTTCCTCCCCCGCTTTCCCTCTCCCTTCACGGCCACCCGCAGTCCTTGCTCTGGGACATAGTGCCTCGCGCCTGTTTTTAAGCTGTCTTCTAGGCGATCGCGCAATCGCTCCAAATACACCACATCCCACAAGTAGCAACCCATCAATGCCGACTGCCAGCGCCGCGCCGCCGCCTTATTCACCCGCTGCTCGCCGCTCTGATTCATCCCCCCTGGCAAATTTTCTAACCCTTCTCCCACCGGAGCGCCCAACAGCTTCAAAGCCGCCTCATTAATCGTCACAATCCGCCCCACCATATCCGTCGAAATCACCGCATCCGACAGGCTTTCCAGCATGTCCTTTTGATACTGCTTTTCCTGCGAAATCTCCTGAAACAACTGCGCATTCTCTAGCGCAATTCCCGCCTGCGTATTAAACGCCCGCATAAAAGACTCATCTAGCGGCGTAAACTGCCCCTGCTGCTTATTAATGAGCTGGCTTACCCCAATCAGCTTGCCGCTCGAATTAAACACCGGCATACACAAAATATTGCGCGTCCGATAGCCCGTTTTTCTATCTGCCGACACATCGAACCGAGCATCCGCGTAGGCGTCCAAAATATTTAGCTTCTCACCCGTCTGCGCCACATGCCCCACAATCCCTTTACTCGCAGGCATCCGCAAATCAATCAGCGCCAATCCGTCCGCGCTCTGCACCTGAGACCACAGCTCCCTGTGCTGTTCATCTAGCAGCCAAAGCGTACTTCTATCGGCCTGCATCAAGCTTCTGGCCGCCGCCATCACCGATTGCAGCGTCACTTCCAAATTTAGGCTTTGCTCCATCGACGAAATCGCCTTCAGCAGCGCCGCCACACCTTTTTGATTGCGAGCCGCTAAATAAAACGACTGGCAGCTCTCTAGCAAAATGCCAATTGAGGGCGCAAACTGAGCAAACCGCGCCTCATCTTCCGGCGAAAAGGGCTGAGTGCCTGTTCCTACTTTGTTTAGAAGTTGAGCGACGGCGACCACGCGATCGCCGCTACTCATCACCGGCATACACAGCATATTGCGCGTCCGATACCCCGTTTGCCGATCCGTCGCCCCGTTAAACCGCGCATCCGCATACACATCCGGAATATTCACGCCCTCTCCCGTCGTCGCCACGTACCCCGCAATCCCATTATTCAAAGGCACCCGAATCTCCAATCTTCCCTGCGCCCCCGCTCCCGCGCTCCCCTGCGCCACCTTAGACCACAGCTCTTGGCGAGCCTCGTCCACCACAAAAATAGTCGTCCGCTCCGCCTGCAAAATCTGACCAATTTTGAGCGCAAACGTCTCCAGCAGATCGTCTAGCATCGGCTCTAGAGACTGGTTATTGATCAGATTAATCACCCTTAAGAACTGCTCAAATTCGCGAGTGGTTCGATCTAAAAACTTAATAAAGTCAGGAATAGAGAGGTCTTCGACCCGTGCGCTCAGTTGGCTTTGGCCATAGCGATCAGAAAGGGCCAACAAATCACGACTACTTGGAGGCTGAGGCATAGTTCAAATATGTCTAACAAAAGGGCAAAGCACCACACTCAGCTTTCCCCTCAGCGCCCGCTTGCCTCACTCCCCTAGCCATTAATGTATTAACTTACAGACGCCTTGCTTCGATTCGCAGATGAGTTGACAAAGCTGACTCTACAAGAAGCGACCGTTTCTCCTCAGGCCCATTGGTAACAGCTCAACGCTTTCTAGTGTTTTTTGGGAGTGAGCTTTAGAAAGCAACCTCTTTTATTTAGTGCCGCTGTTCTTGTTTTACCCTTATGAAACTACTCGCTGTTATTCCAGCTCGATACGACTCTTCTCGGTTTCCCGGCAAACCGCTGGTCATGATTGGCGATCACCCGATGGTGCAGTGGGTGTACGAGGCGGCTCAATCTTGCGCTGCTTTTAGCAAGGTAGTCGTTGCAACCGATAGTGAGAAAATTGCTGATTGTGTGCGCAGCTTTGGCGGCCATGTGGAGATCACTCGTAGCGATCATGAAACGGGAACGGATCGGGTGGCCGAAGCGGCTAAGCGGGAGCTAGAGATGGGGGCGATCGCAAATGTCCAGGGCGATCAGCCTTTCGTCACTCAAGAAATATTGGCTCAGCTCATAGCGCCCTACCAATCGGAAGAAACACCAGATATGACAACGCTAGCCTGTCCGCTGACGGGGAGCGGCCCCTACAACGATCCGAATGTTGTTAAGGTGTTGTGCGATCGCCATCAGCAAGCGCTGTATTTTTCGCGATCGCCCATTCCCTTCTATCGCAACCAGCCATCCGGCGAGCAGCCCGTCCCGGTTCATCACCACTTAGGGCTTTATGCGTTTCGGCGCGACTTTCTAGCACATTATGCCGAGCTAGAGCCAACGCCCTTCGAGCGCTGCGAGGCGTTAGAGCAGCTTCGTGTACTAGCGCACGGGTATCGCATTGTTGTTTGTCCAACAGCAGCCTCAATATTAGAGATCAACACGCCGGAAGATTTAGCTAAAGCCCAATCTATACTCACGTTGACGTAGGTTTGTGCAGCTTGTAAAAAGCAAAAATATGTTGGGCCTCTCGCAGCGTAGTTGGAGGCCACAAACTTAGATGATTGGTTTGCAGCGATCGCCTTCAACTAAAGTTAGGCTTCCAATCTTTACTCAAAGGTTGAAAGCCTATAAAAAACGTAATTGCTCAACCCGGTTGAAAGAGAGATTGACCTGAGATCGCCATCTGAATAG
>QBMC01000235.1 GCA_003242035.1 Nodosilinea foveolarum
TGTCACGGTTTGGATTGATGACTAAAGGCGATCGCTCAGAGAAGGACACTTCTCTTTTCTGATAATTCACGCAACAAAGCCCCTTCAAACTCATCTATGTTTTCACTCAATTTTAGCAAAGCATATCTGACTAAGCGCTCCTTATTCTATCTATCTTAAGCTGTCCTTTTTTTGATACAGATGACTATCGCAGCAAGAGTTTGACCGGCCCTATCTAGGGTGTGTCAAAAAAAGGATAGCTGATATAGGTCAACCGTAGACCTATTTGAGGCGCTGAGCTATCGAGGGGAATCTGAGGTACGCGATCGCCCTATCTTGCAGGTACTGAGTCATAGGCTAAGGGCCAGTGAAATATGCAAGATCAGTACCAAGGACTATGATGGACGGCGGCTGGATCTACTGGATGCTAAATGGGGCAGCGGCGGGAAGGTGCCGTTGAATCCGGAAGCGATCACCTCGCTGGATGCTTACTTAGGGTGAAAAATGCGTCAGGGTTTTTTGACCGCGCCAGATGCTCTCATCTTTATCAGCTTGTCGAACAACAGTAAAGGACAGCGCTTGGGCTACCGTGGCGTTTATGACCTGATTAAGGACTTGGCCAAAGTAAGCGAGCTAGAAGGCGTTTATCCGCACCGGCTGCGACATACCTGTGCGACGGCGCTAGTCATGGCAGGGATGGATACGATGCTGGCGAAGCGGATGGTGCGGATTAACTCTGATCGGGTTTTTGTCAGGTATGGTGATCGCGCCCTTGATTTGAAGATGGAGGAGGAGTTTAATGAAATTTATGGGCATCAGGAAAATGCGGATTGAGTAGATCCTTCGTACTACTACACCGTTAAGTCTTATCATAGACGGACTCTGCTTCGCTCCGACCCCTGAAGTCTCCACCGCTGAAAAGTGAAAACTGATGAAACACTAGCCAAAGCGATCGCCTCACCGAAGCCCTTCGTGAAATGGGTTGGCGGAAAGACTCAGCTCTTACCTGAACTGGAGAAGCGAATACCTAAAAGCTTTGGTCGTTATTACGAACCTTTCATCGGTGGCGGTGCACTCTTTTTTCGCTTGCAGCCGCAACGAGCTTGCTTGACCGATATCAATCCCGATCTGGTCAATCTCTATACCGTCATTCGCGACCAGGTTGAGGCGCTGATTGAAGATCTGAGTCAGCATGTTTATGAGAAGGACTACTTTTATCAGGTACGCGGCGTTGATCGTACAGCGGAGTACTCGACTTGGACTGACGTACAGCAAGCAAGCCGATTTATCTATCTGAATAAGACTTGCTACAACGGTCTTTACCGAGTGAACTTAAAGGGTCAGTTCAACGCGCCCTTTGGCCGCTACACCCGTCCAATGATTCTGGATGCAGGCAACCTACGAGCTTGCCATCAGGCACTTCAGAAAGCAGTGATAGAAGTTGCCGACTTCCATGACGTTAAAAAACGAATTAGAGCCGATGACTTTGTATACTTCGATCCGCCGTATGCACCGCTGAGCACAACGGCTAAGTTCACTAGCTACACGAAGAAGAGATTCGACATTGAGATGCAGTACGAGCTGCGTGATCTCTGTCGAGCTTTAGATCAGCGCTCAGTTCGATTCATGCTGTCCAACTCATCCGCGCCGCTTATCCTCGACCTGTACTCTGAATTCAATGTAGAGTTTGTCTACGCCACTCGGTCTATTAACAGCAATACCGGAAAGCGGGGCAAGATACCGGAAGTAATAGTAACTAACTACGAACATTAGGCAAGACAGTACAAAAGCAATGGCGAAAACACAGGGCGGTGCAGCGAATCATCAGGGCAGTGTACTGGAGAGAACAGTTGTCCCTGCTTTTGAAGCTCACGACTTTGAGATAGTCAGCTATCGTGATTGGCTGAAGCAGCCTAAAGTTTACGGGACTGAGCTGCTGCTAAAGCACGTTCCGTATACCAATATCTACGGGGCGCAGGGCTATACGGAATTTTTAGCTAAGTCAGAAAGGCTAGCGCTCAACGCTCGTATTGAGTGTAAGTGGCAGCAGTCAAGAGGGTCAGTAGATGAGAAGTTTCCTTACCTGTACCTCAACTGTATGGAGGCGATGCCAGAGACAGACATTATTATCATCGCGGGCGGTGGTGGGATGCGACCAGGGGCGCTTCCTTGGCTGAAAGAAGCTGTTCGGCAGAAGCGGTATAGGTTGCCAGACGCACCCGAGAAGAATGTTCAGGTCTTTTCTATAGATGAATTCTTGCGCTGGGCCAATCGGACGCTTCGCTGATATATGGAGTGTTCGATTGATACGGTCTCATCCCAAATAAGCAGTCTCAAAAACTTAGTGTAGTGATTGGGTTGAGTACTAGCGAAAGATATCGTACTCAGAAGATTCTGTGTCCTGGGTACGGCTAGCGATCCACATTCCCACTAATATCAGCGCCAGGAAAATGCCGCCGCCGACAACATCGTGGCCTGTGCTGGTAGCCATGTCCGATTTGCAACCGACAGCAGCGATCGCCTCAAATGGATCGATGCCCTGTGATTCCCAATATTCAACGCAGCTTTCCAAAATTTGCCCCTACATCAACTTTGACTCTCCAGAGTACCCCTTGAGACTATATAGTCTGAGGATAGGCTAAATCTTCTCGGAGCTACGTAGCTCCGAAGCTAAAATAAGTTGATAAATCATCTGAAAACGACGGTAAGGCATACCCCATGAGCCGAGTGATTGCTCTTTTTAATATGTCAGGCGGAGTTGCTAAGTCTACGCTCACTGTGAACTTGGGCTATCATCTCGCGCATGACTTTAAGAAGAAAGTTCTGCTAGTTGATCTAGATCCGCAGGCGTCATTGACGACCTTTCTTGGCGTCAGCCCTTTGGAGGCAGAATCGACCGTGTATCAAGGGCTGCTTTCAAAGGAGCTGCAACCCATAGCCTCTGAGAATGCTGAGTGCGATCTGATTCCCTCAAATATCTATCTAGCCCAGGCCGAGCTGAAATTGGCCTCTGAATTAAGACGTGAGTACAGGTTAGCTGACGCTCTATCAAAGATCAGCGACTCATACGACGCGATCTTGATCGATTGCCCGCCTTCTTTAGGACTACTCTCTATTAACTGTCTAGTGGCCGCTGACTATCTGCTGATTCCAATCCAGACAGAGTATAAGTCCGTTGAGGCTACAATCAACTTGCTTCAGACAGCCTATGAGATCGCTCAGGAAGTAAACCCTAGCCTTCGAGTGCTAGGTGCGATTCCGACAATGCATGATGATCGAACATCACAATCAAAGCGAGCGCTCCGGACAATTAAAGAGGTATTCCAATCTCTACAAAGTAATCCTAGTTTCAAAGGCTCAATTGTTTTCCCTCCTATTCCAAGGCGAACCGACTTTGCCAATGCCACCGCTGCACATTTACCTCTCGCAAAGTACTCACCTCGGCACAATGCACTAGCTCCGATTGAAACAGTTGCAAAAGCAATTAGAGATGTTTTATGAATAAGAAATCACAAGAATCATTTGATCTTTCAGGAAGAGGGGTTTTAAGTGGATTTCTCTCAGGTCAGCCAGCGGTACAAAAAAGAGCTGAAGACACGGCGACTGAATTGATAGCCATAGGCAAGATAGTCAAAAGCCCGCTACAGCCTCGACAGTTTTTTGCCCAGGCGAGCATCGATAGCTTGACTAAAGCTTTTAAAGCGCACGGGTTCAGGGGCGCTCTGAACGTCCGCCCATTAGCCCATGGAACTTATGAGCTGGTGGCTGGTGAGCGTCGCTGGCGAGCGGCCCAGCAAGCCCAGCTTGAAACAGTCCGCTGCATCGTAGATACCTACACCGATGAGGAAGCGCTTGAGTTTGCTCTCATGGAGAATCTTCAAAGAGAAGATCTTAGTAAGCTAGAAGAAACGGAAGGGATTCTGCATTTCATTGAAGTCAAGCTCGGGATCGCTCGTGAGCAGGCCATTAGCATTGTCCGAACGGAAGGGCACTCAGATAAAGCTTCTCGGAGCGACGTAGCTCCGAGCGAAGAAATGAAGGAAATCGAAGCGCTACTTTCCTTATTTAATATAGGGTTGCAAACGTTTCGTACAAAGAATCTTCGCACTCTTTCACTACCTGACGATCTTAAGGCTGCGCATTTGGAGCAGGGCTTATCCTACTCATCTGCTCTAGAGCTAAGCAAATTGAAAAACGATGATGAGCGACAAGTGCTATTGACTGAAGCGCTCAAAGAAGGTCTGTCTGTTCGTGACATCAAAAGCCAAGTGCAGAACGTGTTAGCGGAGCGTGATAGCTCTTCCAATCATAAAAATACGAATTTAGTCAAACGCTTTGACAAGATGGCGAAGCAAGTGAAAAACCAAGGCAATGCTATAAAGACCGGAAAAGCGAAGCGTATAGAAAAGTTGCTGAGTGAGCTTGAATCTCTACTCTCTGAAGACTAGAGGATAATCGGCCTTGCTCCTCGCTTGCTGCTGTCCTCCTCATGGAGCGATCACCACAGAAGCTAGGAAACTAGCAGCCTGAGTGTTGCCGTGATCGCTCCATGAGGAGCCGTACGAATTACTCTGTAGCTGTTGACAACTACAATAGGTATATGTGGCGCTCCCATTTGCTGTTACCGCTAGCCGTATTTTATAGTGGTAGGAAACGGCTTCTCCAAAAGAAAGAGGTTTTAGTTATGACCCCATCTGACATACGCCAGAAACTTCACCAGCAGATTGACCAGCTACCCTCCGACTTCTTGCTACTAGCTGTTGAATTTCTAGAGTTCTTAAAGTCTAGAAATTCCAGCGGAAAGACCTCATCTGCGCCATCTTCCATGCTTGAAGCTGAGGCAAATGAGCCGATTTTAACAGGTTCCACAGGCTCAGACTTGCTCCGGTTTGCAGGTACTTGGCAAGGCGATGACTTTGAAGAATGCCTAGAAGCTGCTTATGAAACGCGATCGCCCGCAGAGTTTTGACTATGTATTTGCTTGATACCAATCATTGCAGCAAAATTATTTTGGGTGACCGCACCCTAATTCAGCAGCTACAGACACATCAAGGAGATAGCGTTGCTACCAGCGTGATTGTGCGAGGCGAGTTGCTTTTTATGGTGCAAAAGTCTCAGCGACAGGCTGAAAACTTACAAGCGGTTGATATTTTCTTGCAGAGCATCTCCTTGTATCCGATTAGTGCGGCAGTGGCAGACGTTTACGGCAGACTGAAGGGAGACATTGTGAATCAGCTCGGGCCAAAGGATAAGGCCCAGCGTCGCAAAATTACTGTTCAAGGGCTGGGCTTCAGCGATAACGATTTGTGGATTGCGGCGACAGTGCTGCATTACGATCTCACTTTAGTCTCAGTAGATCGAGACTTTCAACGGCTTCAGCTCGTTCAATCCTTTCCTGTAGAATCCTGGTTATAGCTAATTGGCGAGCAGTCTTTGGAGTTCTCTAAGATTGGAAGGCGTGAAGATCATTGCTCTACTTTCTTATTTAGAGTTGTCTTTTTCGTGCAACCCTCCGCGCAGCGTTAACTACTGATGAAACGTATTTGTAAGCAGGCGTACTGTCCTCATCGCGGCAAAGCTTCTGTGCTTTAAGACTGTTCTTGCTATCAGTGCGATGTAAGGATTCAGGTTTTTTTAAGAGGATAAATGGTGCAATCACGCTAGCCTCAAG
>QBMC01000236.1 GCA_003242035.1 Nodosilinea foveolarum
TCTTTGCCAACCAACCCAGAGAAGTTTTACTCTCGTTAACGTGAAACAACCCTGCTTCTGGAAGGGTGGCCCGCAGGGACGGGATGGGTTCATCAGCTTATGCAACTTACCATCACTCAATCGGCAGTCGCCAAGTACCACTCCCCCAAGACGCAATATACAAATGCGTCTCCCCCGTCACCGGATCGGTCAAAATCTTCGTGCGAAAAGACTTCGGAAAAGCCAAATCGCCCGTTACATCCACAATCTGATTCACCCGATTACCCGATAGCTCAGCCTCAAACATCCCATAGCCCAAATTAGTCGGCCCCATCGTCTGAGCGCTCAGATAAACCGAATTGGCGCGTCCTTCCACCGCAAAAATAATCGGTTCCACCTCACTGAAATCGAAGAGGGGCGATCGCACCGCCTCCAGCTCATCCACGCCTAGCAAACGCTGCCACTCGCCCCCCGCATTCCCCGAAAACTGCACCTGATACTGACCATTTTGCGCCACCGCTGCGGCCAACACCGTCGTCCCGTTTCGATCCCACGCATCAAACGTCATCTGCGCATCAGAAGCCAGAATCGGCGTCCAGTCCCAGCGCTTATCCTGCAATCGCTCAGCGCTGCTCTCATCTCGCACCCCTTTAAACAAAGTGTTGCCATCCGCGACGTACAGCACCCGATTATCGTTCGGGTCAAGCACCATCGATCCCTCGTACTCATTCGCACTCGGGCTGTCTGCCAAACGCGGGTAAAAGTCGAGCGGTTGCCCATTCACCCGAGCGCTATACAAATAGGCAATATCAGGAATCACATAAATTCCCTGTGCTCGGCTGCTCACATACACCCGCCCCGGCTCAGACAAATCGGCCACAATGTTGGTATACACATCATTAGCCAACCCTCGGCTCTCGCCATACTTACCCGTCCCCCCCGCTAAAAAGTACCATCGCACCGGCTGCGGATCATCTGGGTTAATCTGCGCCCCCCACAGCTCGCTCTCCGTATTCTGCGCCCCAAAATCAAACGGCCCGCTAAAGTGCGCCAGCAAAAACACCTCCTCGCCCTTCGTCACAATCGCATTCGCCTGAGACTTTGCCCGACGCGGACTCGACACATCCTCCCAGCTCTGCCCACCGTCCCAGCTCAGCGTCACGCCATGATCCGCGCCCGAGCGCATCACCACGTTTCCATAGCGGCTAACGTCCATATCCACCGTGCTCTGCCAGCCTCGGCTGCGATAGGTATCCACTTCAGCCACCTCGGTTACGAGGCTAGCGGTAAACGCCGCGTCAATCGAAACATCGGCAAAGCGATCGCCCGTATCAGCGGTATAAACCGGTTGCCAAAGCGACTGCCAATCTTCAACCCCCGCCGCCGTTTGTTTATTCGCCTTAAACAGCGTCTGGTCGCCCGATGTCCAAATGCCCCGTCCGCCCCAGTTTGTAGGCGTATATTGGTAAGCCGTTGGGCGAGGTTGATTGCCATATAGCCCGCCTTCCCAACCAGACTCAAAGGTCGCAGTCTCTCGCTGGTCGTACCAAAATATTCGTTCCCAGTTCGCAGTCGGTACATTCCCAGCCCAGGTCACCGTCAGTTCGTACAGGCCCGTTCGGTTATTCTCAGCCGCCGTCAATAGACTTTGCCGGGTTGCACTACTGCGCGGATCGACAATTAAATTACGGAACGCATAAGCCTGATCGGTTGGCTGCCCCGCGCCCGCTAAAGACTGCCAGCTCTGGCCCTGATCTCGACTGGCAAATAGCGCTGTGCCATCACCCTCTTTTGTGCCAAACGCAGCATACAGCGTGCCATCCGGCGCAACGGTCACCCCTTCAACCCGATTAGTCGTCCCCGGCGGACTGGCAAGCTGCACCCACTGGCCATCGGCCCCAAACTCTGCGCCTCGCCACAAGCCGCCTTCAGCCGTAGCCGCAAATACATTTTGCCGATTGTAGTCGTAGCCCAACTGCAAGATACTTTTGTCGCTGTCCGAGTCTGGCCCAAATCGCACCGGGTTAAACGTCTTGCCACCATCCGTTGAGCGAAACACAGCGGCCTGGTTAATAGTGCTATCTCGCTTATTCCCTACGCCTGCCATCACCTGCTGAACATTTCTAGGATCAACCACAACACTCCCCACCGCCAGCTCGCCATCCGCGCCCGGTTTTGTTAGTAGCTGCGGATTCGCGCTGCGCCGAGTATCGTCCTGAAGCTGCCACGAGCGGCCACCATCGTTAGAGACATGCAGGCCGACCGTTGTTCCCAAGTAAACCCGCTTTGAGTTTTTTGGATCGTATGCCAACGCTAACGTATTCGTCCCTGCCAGTCCACGCAGCGCATATTGCCACTGCTCGCCGCCATCTTCGGTGTAGTAAAGCCCGTCCACATCCGAAAGCACGAACCCTTGGTCTCGCCGATTCGGATCGAGCACTACGTCCTGAATTTGGCCGCCGCCGCCTGGATTTAGTGACTGCCAAGTTTGGGGCATAGCAGGCCCAGCGCAGGCGATTATAGTCGCTACAGCGATCGCGCTCAAAGCATATTTCCATCCCTTCATCACGCCGCAATTCACTCTCTAAACACCATCATTTCTTGCCCACAGCTAGCGCTACATACCCGCGCCAGATTGCCCTCAAGATAGCAAGGATACCTAGAAATAAACCGCCGCTATGTTTAGCTATCGTGTAGCTGCGACGAGACCACCGAAGCTGCCTCTATAAAGATTCGCTTCACATCCGTATGATTTGCTCGAATCGTCTTTTCAATTCGCCTTACCGCCAGCTCAATCTCATCCGCCGAAAGACTGTTCTCAAACTCAATATTCAAAGCCAGCAAAATATCCTCCGGCCCCAAATGCAGCGTAATCGGCGGCTCCGCAGCAGACACCGCCACGTCCGATTTCACAATGTTTCTAATACTTGCCCGCGTTGCCGGAGAAGCACTCTCACCGATTAGCAATCCCTTGGTTTTAGCGACCAGGGCGATCGCCACCACCGTCAGCACTCCGCCAATTAGCATCGAAGCGATCGCATCATAAACCGGGTTCCCAGTCGTCTCGCTCAGCCAAATCCCTGCAAAGGCGATCGCCAATCCCACCAGCGCCGCCGTATCTTCCACAATCACAATAAAAGAACTCGGGTCTTTACTCTTACCAATCGCTTTCCACAGTCCTAGATCCGCATTACTATCGCGCTTCTTGAACTCTCGAATCGAAACAAACAGCGCCGCTCCCTCAAACACCGCCGCCGCCACCAGCACCCCATAGCTCACCAGCGGATCGCTCGCGATTTCCGGATTCTGGAAGCTGCGAATCCCTTGAAGCACAGAGACGCCACCGCCCAGCGCAAAAATCAGCACCGCCACCATCAAAGACCAGAAGTACAGCTCCTGGCTTCGCCCCAGCGGATGCTGCTCGTCCGGCATCGCCTCGCTTTGCTTTAGCCCATACAGCAACAGCACTTCATTCACCGAATCCACCACCGAGTGAATCCCTTCCGAGAGCATCGCCGAGCTGCCGCTGACATAAGCGCCCGCAAACTTGGCAATGCCGATGGCTACATTTGCCGCCATCGCGGAGTAAATAGAAACCTTTGAAGATCCACTGGACATAGGCGAGAAAATATGGATGGCTAACGCAAACTACAGCTATGTTACACGCACAATAACCAGCGAATCGGGCTACACAGAGATTTTAGCCGCTGTCGATGAGCTGCGAACGAAACGACTCACGCTAAGGTCGCGGCTTTTTAAGTACCAAAACACGACCACCAGCGGCAAAACGTATTTATCCCAGGGGTAAGCCTTCATCATAATCAGACAGTTCAACCAAACGCTGAGAGAAATGACATCGAATTTAGCGAAGCGAAGGCAGCTAATAAGGGCTAGCCCGTAGAAGAAGACGAACTTTAATTCTTCGTTGGAGATTTGGTTAGTGAGTTTAATTAAGATGCCTAGTTCGGAATGAAGCGGGGGAAATATTGTCGCGAATATTAGCAAGAGCGCAGCGATCGCCCATAGCTTCATCCCAATGCGGTCTAAATAGGATTTGACTTGACGAAGGGGATGGCGCGACATAAAAAGAACAGCTTCTGGAATCACCATGTAAAGGGCAACGCAGCTCAGAAAATTCACCGCCGCGCCGGGAGTTAAGGCCCAGAGCGATTGCTGCACAGGCGGAACATTCGTCACCAAAACAGCGGGCGACGCATCGCCAGAGGCAACCGCCAAAACAGCCGAATAAGCCCCAGACACATCCGGCGTCATAAAGGCAGGTTTAGGCGCTAAGCCTTGAAACAGAATTATCCAGCCCAAAATAGAGCCAGTCGCGATCGCCGGAGCCATCCAACGCCACTGATCTTTCCATCTAAGCTGTCGATTCACCTTTAGAGAACGCCAGGAAATGTTGCCCATTGCAGTTACGAATTCGTAGAGAGCGATCGCTGCCGGGAAAGCCAACATATATTGTCGAGAGGCGATCGCTAATACAAAAGCAATACAGCTAATCAAGTGGCGATTGTGCACGTAGCCCATCACGCCCATCAAAACAAAAAAGCAGGCAATGATATCTGTATACAACAATCCGCTGTATAGCAAGAAGTAAGGACATAGCAACAAACCGGTCAGGCATCGATGCGATCGCCATCCCTTACGCGCCGTCGGCCAACCCACCGCAAAAACAATCACTATTGACAGCAGCATACACAACAGCCGTCCGGCAAACATATCCTGCTGAAAAAGCCGCTCTAGCCAGCCAAACAGTATAAAAGGCAGCGGCGTGTTGAGTTCTTTGTAGCTAGTAAGCTGCTCAATAGTAGGAATAAAGCGAGTGCTAAACGACAGGCTCGCCGTCCAAAAATCCGCCTCATCCCACAGCGCAGGCCCGCGCAAAAACTGCTTGGCCACCAGCAATCCAGCGTAAAGCGCCACCACCGCTACCAAAAACAAGCCCCGCTGCCTTGAAAGATTCGACCGGATAGCCATAAAAATTGCCAAGCACTACGCGATAAAGTCAACCTTCACCTTCGTACTTATTCCCAGATAACCAGACTGCTCAGGAGCGTCTGCTAAGTTCAGCCCTGGTTAGGTTCAATTTCAGCTAGAAAACCTACAAACTACGCCGCCGCAAACTTATCCTCTCTTCCTGTGTTGCGATCGCCCAAAAAAGAGCGTCCAAACCTGAACGCTCCTCACTTTCACCATCCCATTAACCGCAACCCTTGCTGCTAGCTCACCGCAGCGGCAACTTTGCGAGCTGGCCGCTTGCGATCGCTCTTCTTCACGCCGCCCGCCATCTCATATTCATGGCTATCTTTCCCGTACTTAGCAGCCACGCCTAGCAGCATTCTCTCGGAATATTCAGCCAACTGTAGCTCTGTCTCCGCCACCTTATTAGTTAACGCATCTACGGTAGAAAGCGCCGTATTATAAGCGCTGATATCAGCCCGTAGCTGAGCAATCATCTTCTGATAGCCAAGAGCCGTAAATCCACCGCCCGCGTCTAGCTTTTGGTCGATAGACTGAACGCCATCCAAACGCCGCTGCGCCCTTTCTAAAACCCGCGAACTTCTTTTTCTTCTAGCCATGGGTGTAATTAAAAGTGGCATGAGAGACTATGTAAGCTCAATCAGATAGAATCTG
>QBMC01000237.1 GCA_003242035.1 Nodosilinea foveolarum
AAAGTCACGAATGGTTTCCGTTCTGATTGGGGCAAAGATTTGTTCGCCGCTGTGCGCTCTGTGGTCAACACTGGCAAGCGGCAGGGACGCTCTGCACTTCAGGCTATTCAGATGGCGATCTCAGGTCAATCTCTCTTTCAACCGGGTTGAGCAATTACGAATAAAGTACCAAATCGCACCAATATGGTTCTCTAATTTTTTAGAGAACGAGAGGGTTTTACGGACTAACCTGGAAACGCGTTGACGCAGCGTACAGTTGAATCGTTGGATGCGATTGGTTTGTCCTGTCTCCTTGCCGACGGCCCGGTGACGTTTGCCGGGGATGACCTGCGCATAGGCATCCCAGAAATCCGTATAGGCAACGGCACACTGTCGATAAACAGCGGGCATCGACTGCCAAAGCCCTCGGGCACCGACTCGACTACGCCGACCGATAAAGACCCCGACAATCTCTCGGGTCTCTTTGTCTATCGCCAGCCAAATCCATTGTTGTTTGGCTTTGTGGCCCACAAACGACCAAGCCTCATCGCATTGAATCGTTAATCGCCCTTTTTTTTGGCCGACACGGTGACTTCGCGCGGCACGGATGCATATTTTTCGTTCACATAGCCCTGTAGCCAGGGTTCAGAGACCTCGGCAACTCTCGCAATGCCAGCCAGCGGAATTTTCTCTAACAACAGCTGATCAATCAAGCCTTTCGTTTCGTCGCTAATTACTTTGTGCTGTGGGTTTTCAACAAATTGCGGTGCGACCCCGCGTCGCTTTGCGGCGCTAGGGAACGCGCACCAAGACGTCTGCCGCAGTCTTTGCACAGGTGATTTTGTTTACCGTTGTGGATGAAGCCATTTTTGACCACCCCTTCAGAATCACAGTTGGGGCAAGCGGGCAAAGCAGAAAACACAGAAGGTAGTTGGGTGGCGACCCTTAAAGCATCGCTCAAACCTAAGCGATCGCTCATCTACTGTTCGATAGACTTATCCTTACTCATTTAGGACTACCCTCTAGCGAAATAGCAGGTGACCCCAGCGACCCAATGACCGATAAGCGAGCCGCTATTTTTCAACCTTTGAGAGACCAACTGGTGACCGCTTTGGAAACTGCGCTGGGCATAGCCAATAAAGGAAAAGGGCCAGCCTGGACAGGAACGCCAGCGACGGCGGCTCCCGTGCCATCACCGTCTGAGTTAGTAAAAAGTGAGCAGATTACCTGTGAGCGATGCGGTGCGATCGCTGTGCACCTGATATTCGCAGACAATGCACGGAACGTCGGAGAGCTAGAAGACTATGCCCGGAAGATGTACGCCATTTATCAGAAGGTCAACGTCCCAACTTGGATTATTGGTGCCCCGCAAGGCATTCCCAGTAATGACACCCCATCACTAACCATGAAAGTCTGGTCTAAGCGCCAAGCCGCCAAGCGCTTCTTGCCAAATGCCTTCAACTCTAAACTGGATGCACTGTTAGAAAAGCACTGTCGATGAGGCGACTCTAACAACCCATCTGCCTATGACGGTCACCCTAAGCCATGCTTATGAGCCAAGAAGGTGTCGTAGAGAATACTCATATTCATACGACACTACAAATGTGAACCGGAAAAACGTAGGAACCGGATCAGGGTTTGCTATCTTTTCAGTCACAAGATAGCAAACCGCCGCTGAAATGCTCCCGTTTTTTGGAGTAATCGCACTTTTTGAATGGGCGCTAGGTCGTCGTTTCTGTCTGAGAGACGCCTCAACCCCCAAATAATTATTTTTACTTTGGTTACGCTAAAAGTCCGACTCCAAGCTTCAATACAGCTAGTAACAGAGGATTAGATGGCCTTTGATTGGCGCTGCGATAAGCTAGAACTAAGCACAGCCCTTATATAGGCTGTTATCAAAATGTCTTGATAGGCAAGGAAAACTATCGCATGACACAGCTCACTATCGAACTGCCTGACCAGTTGGCCGCGCAGCTTACGGCTTACCTAGAAACCGAGCCAGCCGCAACCCTGGCTGAGCTGATCCAAGAAGCTCTACAGGTTCGACTTGTGCCCAAAGACGGCTCCAAACTACTAGCACTCGCTGGTATCGTTACGGATGCTCCCAGAGGTGCGGCTGAACATGCCGAGGATTTTGAAGATTGAAGCAAATTCTGCTTGACGCTGGCCCACTGATCGCGCTGTTCTACGCAAAAGATACCTACCATGAGCAGTGCGTTGCAGGCTTCAGGCAGCTCATTGAGAGCAACACCCTTTTACTAACACCGCTGCCTATCGTCTTCGAGGTCTACAAATGGTTGATGCAAAGGACTCGGCCAGAGGTGGCTCAGCAAACGTTGTTGACCATGAATGACAGCCTACACATCCTCACGATGGATACAGAAGCTTTCAACCAACTGCAAACCGTTGTAGCTCAACTGCCGCAGTGGAAAGGCTCGCTCGAAGATGCCACTGTGATGTTGACAGCACTTCAGTATCGCTGCCCTGTCTGGACGTATAACTTTCGAGATTTCAGTATCTTTGGTGCCCGAGAGTTTTGGAATCCTGAGTCACTTTAATGATCGCGCAGGGCGATCGCAGAGTAGAGCACATACTCTGCGATTAACAGCCATGACAGAGCTAGAACATTGGCTATTGGGCTTCTACTTCAAATCATTGACCTTATCGTGAAACTTTGACGCAGAACCTCGTCCGCAGCAGGCAGCAGACGATGACTCAACCCACCAGCTTTGGCTAGGCGGGCTAAGTGACGCAAACCACATGCCCCATGAAACCATTGAGAGTATGCTCCCTATGAACTTCACAGATTCATCAGGAACGCTACATGGCTAAACAAAGTGCGAAAAATATTAGCTTTGCCACCTTTAATCTATACAACCTGCAATTGCCGGAGGTGGAATGGCACAAAAAGGTCTATTCCCAGGCGGAGTACGCTGAGAAAATTAAGTGGTCAGCGGCAACTTTGATTCGGCTAGATGCAGACGTGATTGCTTTTCAAGAGCTGTGGTCTAAACAATGCCTCGTAGACTTGTTTGAAGCGGCTGGGTTGGAGAAGGACTACACGCTCTGTTTTATCAAAGATGAGTGGTACAACATTGCGGTCGCCGCAGCCGTGCGAAAGCCCTGGCAGGTGATTGAGCGTAAGAACCACAAGGACTTTCCTTCAAACATCAACCTCAGCAAGCCACGCAGCAGCGATGGCGAAGATGATGAGCTAAACATCACCATCGACCGATTCTCGCGCACGGTTTTGCAGCTCTCTATCAACCACGAAGACGCGCAGGCCAAGCTACCCACAATTGAAGTTTTGATTACCCATCTCAAGTCAAAGCTCCCAACTGTCTTAGGCACAAAAAGCAAGGCACTTAAGGCACATCAGGAGGCGATTGGCAGTGCCCTCTCCACCATCCGGCGCACATCCGAAGCGGCAGCGCTGCGAGTGTTGCTCACCACACTCATGAAGGGGACCGATCAGCCGGTGGTGGTCTTGGGCGATTTGAATGATGGGGTGCTAAGCAATACGCTCTCGATTATCACGCAACAACCGCCCTCGCGGATGTATGAATCTAGCCGGGTCGGTAATCGTAACGATGCCGGACTCTATACGGCTAGTCTCTTGCAGCAGATGAGATCGCTCAAAGACGCCTATTACACCCACGAATTCAAAGGCATTCAGGAAGTGATTGACCATGTATTAGTCTCAGAGCAGTTTTACGACCATTCGGATCGCCGCGTCTGGTCATTTCGGGAAATGCGCGTTTGGAATGACTACCTTGAGGACGACGACAATAGCTCGTCAGATCATGGCGTGGTCAGCACCTACTTTCTGTACGACCCAAAATAGGAGACTCAGCAGTGTCTCAGAACCCTTTTCTTAAAGGACACTTCATCCAAGGCTAAGACAGCGAAAAAGGACTTTTTGAAGCGTTCAAAAAGTCCTTTGATCGAGCTATAAAATTAGCGGCAACCCGTCAGCTCACAGCCTAGAAGCGGTAGCCCAAGCCTGCGGCGACATCAACGCGCTGCCCATCAAGCGGGAGGTAGTTGACCGAACCGTTGAGGACATAGCGGTTGCCTAAGCGCACATCTGTACCGGCGGTGGCGACCACTTCTAAGTTAGTCCCATCGCCAGTGGTCACGCCCGCACCGGCACCAACAAAGGGCTGGACTCTGCGGTTGCCATTGCCGTTGAAGTCATAGGTCACCGGAGCAAGCACCGCGACGCCGCGATCGCCGTCATCATTGGTGAGGCTAGTCGTCACGCCAGGACGAACCGAGAAGTTGTTGGACAGCGCGTACTTACCGTTCACGACTGCGCCGTTGTTGCTACCACCTAAACCGATATAGTTGCCATCTTTCATGGGCTGACCGACGACGCGGCGAGCGGGCGTATTCTGGACAGTGCGTTCGCTGCGCTGGGATACGATAGTTGGCGCAACCGTAGCGCGATCGCCCACAGGATTCGCCCGAGCCGGAGAAACAAGAGCACCGATAGAGAGAACAGCGAGCGGCAGCAACAGAGCAAAATTGATTTTCATAGAACAAACGCCTGGATGGATAAAATGAAGAGAACAAGGAAAAGAAAGCAGGTGCTCAGCCTCTGCTTTGAAGCTGATAGTTTGATTATGTGCGGTGTGCCAACTGATCAGATAAAGCAAAGACCACTTGTTCAGAGTGGCCTTGAAAACCTTTGAACATAGTGGTTGCAAATAGATATCTACCGTTCTTGGGTTGTGCCAGATTGCAGAGTGATCGCTATTTACTCAATAATTCGAGCGCCTACGAGCGGCAGTAGGGGTTTAATTTCGCCAACAATATTCAACTCCTCGAACCCCTACTGCACCTGCTGAGTGATGCTAGCGGGCTTCCTTAAATTGAACAGATTGTGATGTCGTAGAACTTCAACCTTTTTCTACGACATCACAGTCATATCGTTGATGCCACCAGGATTCTATAAGTTGTTACAGCCCTAGATGCAGGCCGCTGCTCTCATCGGGCGAAACATGCAGGTAGGCCGCTGTGGTATCGAGGCTGGCATGGCCTAGCGTTTCCTTGACTAAGCCAATCGACGCCCCTCTATGCAAGGCATGACTCGCATGAGCATGTCGAAACCAGTGAGGAGAAACCGGATTGTCAATCCCCGCCTGCTGCTTGGCGTCGGTGACAATCCGGTTAATCTGAGAGCGCACCAGATGTCGTCCGGTGCGCCTGGGAAAGACCGGCGCAGCGTCGGTTGCCTCGGCTCGGTACTGCTTAAGCTGAGTCCAGACGGAGGCGGGCACGACAACATAGCGCGTCTTATCGCCCTTATCCGTAATCGCCACGATTGCATTGCCATTCGGCTGCTCGACCCAATGGCCCCAACTCATCGAACAGACTTCAGAGGCTCTGGCACCCGTGGCATAGAGCGTCAGCAGAATGAGCGCATCGCGCGGCTGACCTTGAAAGCCGTGGATCATGCGCAGCGTATCGGCTTCGCTCATGATGCGGGCATGGAGCGTCTGAGTCGCGGCTTTCAGCTCAAAAGGCTTGCCGCAGTCCACGGAGATCGCCCCAACGCGATGGCCAAAGCTCAGCAGCGACTTAGGAACGCTCAATCAATAACTGTCAAGTTTTCAGGAATAGCTCTGTAATTCCATT
>QBMC01000238.1 GCA_003242035.1 Nodosilinea foveolarum
TACCTCAATAAACAACTTGACGTTATTTCTTCCGTCAGAGAATGACGTGCTCCCCTTCAAGCAAGCTCTGATGGCTCAACATGACAAGTTGCCCGATGCTCCTTCTTTAATTCCTCTAGCTACGACCTGAATCCTTACGATATAGGGGGCGTAGAATTGATCGTTGGAAACGTCGCTGAACGTTTTTGGTTGCGCAATCGCTGGAGCAGTCGCAACCACAGGAGCGCTGAATCCAGCAATGAGGCTTAGAGCCAAACCAAGCCAGAGTCGTGAAGAAAGAGACATTGATTGTTTTCTGCCTATGGCATAAAGAAAGGTGCTAGCGATTTGACTAATATAGTGAGATCCGTATTAACTATCAGACTAGAACAGACACATTCTGCAAGCGGTGCGAAATTTGAATATTTTTATTTTGAACCGAGCTGAAATGACTGTCATTTTAGTACAGGTTTTAAGGCTGATTGGATTTAGCAAAAACTTGGACAGATTGATCGGTTGCGATCGCCAAATAGTCGCCATTATCGCTAAAATTAGCAGCCTTATCTGGCGTGTCGCTCAGGTATCTGACCTCGAAGGCTGATTGACTGACAGAAAGCCCATCCACACAAAACCACCATCGTAAGAAAGCGTATCCAACCGAGTTTCGTCGCTCAGCTTCCAAACATTAACATCTATCCCAACAGCGGGAGCGCCTTCTGGGCCGGAGGAGTAGGTAGCGCCAGCGAGCAAAGTGCCATCTGGGCTAAATTCAAACTGTTGAATATCATTAAAGCGGCGACCGCTGCCATCATGTTTTTGTTTTAGCGTTTGAACAACTTCACCCGTGGCCGAATTCAGCAGGCGAATTCTTTGCTCCCCAGATCCTTTAAAATTGAAGTCCCAATTAAATTTAGTCAACAACGTGCTGCCATCGGGCGAGAAAGCAATCTTTGCCATCTTATCAATAACGATGTTGTCGCTGTCGCCGGGTAAATAGTTTAGGGACGCAGACCAAAGCTGTTCTCCGGTTTGGGCATCCCACATATAGGCTTCGAGATGCGTGAGGGCGGGTGCGGTTTGGGCGATCGCCACAATTCCGACCATCGCCACTGCCCCTGGCAACCGCCCACAAATTCTGCCAAGCAAGCCACGATTGCCACCGTGAAAAATCGCCTTTCCCGACCCTTTAGCGCTCAACTGTCACAGTCAAAAATCGTCGCCGTTCGCGCTCAGATTCGAGCTCAAAACGCAAAAAAATATCGGCTAAATTCCGAAAATTTTTTGCCCTTTCAAAACGCCACACTCCTTTTACGACAATGTGTTGAGGGGTAACACGAAATGCTTTTATACTCTTAACCGATAAAAAAAATTCGCGTTACCCTTTCAGCCCACGAAACAGCGCCCCGTTAACGAGGGGAGGGCGGCACATTGGCACAAGGGGCGAGGAGGGATCTGCCAAGCAAAAGCCCCTAACGCAAGGGCGCTAGGGGCGATCAAGGGGGGGGTGAATTGGTTGGTTTATCAGGTGGCTAGCCATTCATCAATGGCGGGAGATCGCGGTTTTGATTGCGCGGCCTTGGCCCGGTGTTGACCCCGACTCTTGCGAAATCGGGCCTGAAGTACAGAACTTCCAGCCTACTCTGGAGTAGCGGTTTTACAGGCTACTCCATCTTTAAAGTATCCTGTAAGACCCTAGCCTAGCCGCAGTTAGCAGGGGGGCAATCAGAGGTAGGAATCAAGCAGGGAGCGGCAGCGGCGACGCCAGCCACAGCAGCGGTCAGAACAACGGCAGAAGCAACCGCTAAGGAGAGCTTCTTGATCTGAGGAACTTTGATCATCGGAATTGACCTCTTTGATGAGTATGGTGAACAACGGACTCTAGATGAGACCGCCCACAGTCTAAACCCTGTAGTCAGATTGAGAGTCAACCCCCTTCCCCTAATTGTTTGGTTACTGACAGCAGTGAGGCCATCTGGCAGGGCTAGCGATTGCCGCACTCACCCCTACGACAATCGCCATAGACATCGCTTAGCATGATGACTGCTTACTTTCTGCGCAAAGAAAAACCCTCTCAAAATGGCGCTGAGAGAGCGTTGGGTTGCGGGCGCTGGCTTCGGCTTGGCTGTGCGATCGCTCAGCCGTATGGGTGCAGGTGATGACGTTTGTGTCGCTTAAGAATAGCAATGGCTGCGATGAAAACCAAGCAGCTAACAACGTGACACCAGAGGTGAAGTTTCAACGGCGGGAATATTAAGATATAGCCTTTGCCTTTGATCAAAGACGAGAAGCTCGAAACGCAAAACGGCATTAAGAACAGCCGGAAAGTCTGCCAGTGGTTAGGTTAGGCGGGCGTGATTTTTGTAACGCTTAGCTGAAGAGCAACGCCGATTATCACGGAGATTCCAACAGAATTGAGCCAGATGCTGTATTGCGGATCAAAATAGAAAACAACCGTGTTGATGTACCAAATGAGATAGCACCACAGCACAACTTTACCTGGACGCAACGATGCGAAGTACTCGAACATGGTCAGGGTTGATACTGGACATTAGCTGACTCAGGCTGAGATATGGGGGTGATCGCCATTTTCTTGAGCCGTGCAACTATAAGCCGTGTCACTAAGTACCTGTGCAGTATTAATTACAAAACAGATTCCCTTTAACCAGGGATTCAGCTCAAATCGAGTGTAATTAATCGTGCAGAGAGTGTTTCAGTTTTTGTGTAAGCGCTTTTTGCTTAAAGGGAAAAGCGTTCTGGAAATAGGATAGCAAAATGTGAGAGCGCTGCCTTCCAATTTTGAATCGGTTGCTTCCATTTCTTGGCGATATTGTTCATCGCTAGATACATCAGCCGAAAGACCGCATCTTCGCCAGGAAAGACGGCTTTCGTCTTGATGACTTTGCGCAGCGATCGGTTGAGCGATTCGATGGCGTTAGTGGTGTAGATCACCCGGCGAATCTCCATCGGATAGTCAAATATCGGAATAACGTTCTCCCAATGGCGAACCCAGATTTGAGAGATCGCTGGATAAGTCTTGTCCCACTGGTCAGCAAAGGCATCGAGCGCAGCTTCTGCCTCGGCTAGCGTCGCCGCCTGGTAGATGGGTTTAAGGTCAGCAGCGACCGCCTTGCGGTCTTTCCAAGGCACGTATTTCATACAGTTACGCATCAGATGTACGATACACAACTGCACCTGCGTCTGCGGATAAACCGCCTCTATCGCTTGGGGGAAGCCTTTAAGTCCGTCACAGCAGGCAATTAGAATGTCTTTTAACCCCCTATTTTTTAAGTCCGTTAAGACTTTCAACCAAAACTTAGCCCCTTCGGTTTCAGCTTCGCCGATCCACAACCCCAGCAGTTGTTTGTGGCCTTCTGGGTTTATGCCGAGCACGACATAAACCGCCCGCTTGCTGACGCGGCCTGAGACTTTGATGTTCACATAGAGCGCATCGAGATAGACAATCGGATAGACCTCATCGAGCGGATGAGACTGCCATGCCTTCACCTCCTCGCTGACGCTCTCTATCACCTCACTGATCCGCGCTGCCGATATCTTCGCGCCGCCGTAGAGTTCTTCGAGCTGAGCGCTGATGTCCCTTGTACTCATGCCTCTGGCGTAGAGCGAGAGAATTTTCTCATCAAGACCGGCGATGCGCCGCTGATGCTTAGCCACCAGCACCGGCTCAAAGCTCCCGTTGCGGTCTCTGGGCACCGCTAGCTCTAGCGGCCCTTGTTCTGACTGGATCGTTTTCTTGGAATGGCCGTTACGACTATTACTAACGGACTCTTCGCTATCTGCTGCTGTCGCCAGATGGTGACTGAGTTCTCCTGCTAGCGCCCGTTCTACCAGGCGTTTGCTCAGTTGTTTAAGCAGGCCATGCTGACCCAGCACGGCTTCTGGGCTATGGTCATCGGCGAGTAGTTCATCTAGCAGCTCATCGACGCGGTTCTTTGCTTTTGGTTGGCTAGTCATTGGCTGATCTCCTGAGTGGATTGAATTTTAGTCTGCTTACACAAAATTCAGATCACTCTCTCGTGCACAACTACTTACATGCTCAGTCTCAATTCTATTGGATGACACCGCCTAGTTTCTGTATTATCTGTCACCACTCATAAGCCCCATAAGCCGCCTCACTCCACTTAATGACGCTGCGCGGGTCTGGCTTGCCCGTGTTCTGTCGCGGTGCGAATCCCGAGTTATAGCTATTTAGCTCAGCCGTGCGATCGCTCATCCATTCCTTCACCTTGCCCGGTTTGACCTTAGTAAGCTGACGCAGCAAAGACCCGGTGATAGCGAACTGCTCGCTCAACTCTAGACCGGCGTTGTATTCCTGTATTGCCTCAATTGAGCGCCGTAGTTTTTCTGGATAGGCATCATGGCGGCGATCGCCATTTAGTTCAGTATTGGGCACATCACGCCACTCGAACCCGCTAGGCTCATCATCAGCTACGGGCGGCTTAATGGTAGTCTTTACCGGTGAAGCCATTGAGTAGGTTAGCTTCGCCACATCCGGGAAAAGCAGACAAAGACTTCTGTGGATAGTTGTGAGCGTTGGCGTAGCCTCTCCGTTCGTGTCAACGAAGTCATGCCGAAGGCTTTAGCGTCTCCGCAGGCGTTAGGAGAATCGCACTTATTCATTCCTAGACCAGCATTGAGCCTTGAAAGTTAGGATGCTATAGCTTTCAGAAGCTGCTCAAGCCCAAAGTTTTGCTTAATACAGTCGATATCAATTGAGTGGCCACCAGACCACACCCGAACGGTGGATAGCTGCGCGTCAGTTGGCCTTGGGGCTGCTTTTAATTGCCCGTCTTCCCATAGCTCCATCACCAGCAAATCGACCGGCACCAACAGCCTAGATCCGTTATCGAGCGAGATTTAAAAGCTCCGCCCCTTGGCTTCATAGCTGACCGCCTCAATCAGCGTTGCGATGGGTTTAGTTGCGAGCATCTTTAATGACCTCCAGAGCGGCTTTGAGTTCGTCTAATCGCGCTGTGCTAGCTTGAGTACGGTTTTTTAAAACTCGGAATATTTTAGCCATCAGGCGATCGCCTCTGAAAAATCCTAAGCTTTGTTGAGCTGCTCAAGCCTATCAGCAGGCCGCACGTTCTCGATGGCCAATGCGTTGGCGTAGCCTTCCGCAGACATCACAACAAGGATAGTCAACGAAACCTAATTGTTCTCTTGCGAGTCAATCCCCTGTAAACTCGAAAAATCTATTAGCCCAGCACAACCGCAATGCCCACAGTCCGTATATTGCGAGGGGTAGATAATCAGCCAGTCGAAGCAACCTTGCTAGGACTGACCCAGAAGCACGTAGAGGATTTCACAACCCAGTGGCAGGCACCACTCATCCAAGCTACTCAGGAAGATAAGTTCTGGGACTGGGCTTTCAAGCACCGCATCACCAGCACTCGCGATAACTACGAAGGCTGCGCCATAGAGTGCGAAGGCACTACCCAAGGCTTGATGATGATAGAAACGCAGCAGCATCGCACCCAGTTTAGACCAGGTCGCCGCCTGACCTATGTCTCTGCACTATCCGTTGCC
>QBMC01000239.1 GCA_003242035.1 Nodosilinea foveolarum
AGTTGCCCGATGCTCCTTCTTTAATTCCTCTAGCTACGACCTGAATCCTTACGATACAGTTAGACACACCCGTGCGATCGCTCAGATGAAAGTTTTGGCCATAGGGAATACTGTGGCAAGTCTCGCGCTATCCTCACGATATTCTCCTCATGAAACCTAACGCTTCTACCGCACTCCAAACTGCACGCACAGAACCTCACTGGATACAACAACTATGGCTGTTGATTGCTGCACCTATCGGCAATTCTTCGAACAATCCACAAACGGGGTCCGCACCGAAAAAAGGACTAAAGGCCAATACTCACAGTCCCAAAATCACACCTCCGCCAGCGGTGATAGGTGCTCAAACCCTCAAAGCATTCTCAGACTACACCGACGAGTACGAACCCGCTCACATAGCGCTCACTGACTTCATTCCAGACGAGCTATCGCTACTCAACATTTCACCTGCTCAGGCTAAAGCTTCAACAACAGAGCAAACAGATAATTCACTCATAGAAGTTGCGAACAATATGACCGAAGCCGAGGAGTTTGATGGGGACAACGATGACGAATACTTATCAGCACACGTCCCTTCGAATATCTCAGACATCTCGGAAGATGGGGAGAAAACACTCCCCGCTCTATCGGCTTTGTAAAATCGCACTACCAAGCAGCTTCATGACAAACAATCGTCTGTACCTATCCATCTAAAACTTGCTAGCTAAAACTGCCGCAAAAACCTCAAGTCGCTACTATACAACCGGCGAATGTCATCAATTTTGCTCTGCACCATTGCTAGTCGCTCTACCCCCAAGCCCGCCGCAAAACCCGAATAAACTTCGGGATCGCAGCCTACTGCCTTCAGCACGTTGGGATCGATCATGCCACAGCCCATCACCTCTAACCACTGTCCCTGCCAGCGCACATCTACTTCTGCCGAAGGCTCGGTAAAGGGAAAGTAGCTGGGCCGAAAACGCACTTCAATATCACCAAACAGCGCCTCTAAAAATAGCTGAACGGTGCCGCGCAAATCTGTGAACGTAATATCTTTATCAACCGCGAAAAACTCAATCTGATGGAAAACCGCAGCATGAGTCGCATCCACTGTATCGCGCCGATAGCAGCGCCCCGAAGCCAGTACTCGCATGGGCGGCTGGTTGTTCTCCATGTAGCGAATCTGCGTATTCGAGGTATGCGTCCGCATGAGCTGGCCACCCGGCAGATACAGCGTGTCTTGCATATCGCGAGCCGGGTGATCGGGCAAAAAGTTCAGCGCTTCGAAGTTGTAGTAGTCGCTTTCAATCTCCTGGCTCTGCGCCACGGTATAGCCAAGGCCCACAAAAATGTCAGTAATTTGATCAATAATGCTATTGATGGGGTGGATGCGCCCTTGAATGCGATACACCCCTGGCATCGTTACATCTAAGGTTTCCGCCTCCAACTGCGCTTTAACTTGCGCCAACTGCAAG
Organism: Nodosilinea foveolarum; assembly: GCA_003242035.1. Lineage (GTDB taxonomy): Bacteria > Cyanobacteriota > Cyanobacteriia > Phormidesmidales > Phormidesmidaceae > Phormidesmis > Phormidesmis foveolarum. The sequence goes on from QBMC01000239.1 coordinate 1,452, forward strand.
CTTTCCTTGCGCTGGTCTAGCTGGGCTTGCAAACTCGTTTTGGCTTGGTTTGCCAGCCCGCCAATTTTGGGGCGTTCTTCGGCAGGTAGCTTACCCATACCGCCTAGCACCTGAGAAAGCTCTCCTTTTTTGCCCAGATACTTCACGCGAACTTTGTCGAGTTCATCTAGGCTGCTAGCAGCGCTAATGTCATCTGTAGCTCGCTGTTGTACGGCGCTCAACTGGGCTTCTATTTCGTTCGAGTTACGGGCGCTCATGGCTCTACTTTAATGGCAAATTAGAGTCCATGGTAACCTGCCAGAGAGGTCTATGCGCCGTGCCTACCTCAAGAGATATCTCAAAAAACTATCAAAGCCCTATTAGATCCTATGAACGTATTGGTAAGCAACGATGACGGCATCTTCGCATTGGGTATCCGGACGCTTGCTAATGCGCTCTCAGCCGCCGGACATCAGGTTACGGTTGTTTGTCCGGATAGAGAGCGGTCGGCGACTGGCCACGGGTTGACTTTGCATAGACCGCTGCGGGCCGAGCAGGTAGAGAATATTTTTGAGCCAGCGATCGCCGCCTGGTCTTGCTCGGGCACCCCTTCCGACTGCGTTAAGCTAGCGCTAGATGCCATTCTAAGTGAGAAACCAGACTTTGTCGTCTCGGGCATCAACCACGGGGCAAATTTGGGTACGGACGTGCTTTATTCGGGTACGGTCTCGGCAGCGATGGAAGGTGTATTAGAAGACATTCCGGCGATCGCCATTAGCCTAACCAGCTTTTCCTGCCAGGAGTTTGGACCGGCTGCCGCCTTTGCCGTAAAGCTAGTCGCCAAGCTAGAAAAGCAGCCCTTAGCGCTGCCTGTTTTACTGAATGTAAACGTGCCGCCTGTGCCCGCAGCAGATATCAAAGGCGCGGTGATTGCCCGTCAGGGGATGCGGCGCTACTTTGATCAGTTCGAGCAGCGCACCGATCCTAGAGGAAGAACTTATTACTGGCTGGCCGGAGAGGTGATGGAAGAGGGGAGCGCCGAACTGTCTATGCCCATTGGAAAGGGCGCTTGTACGGAGCGAACACAGGCATTAGTTGACGAAATATCAGCGGTGAGTGATGAGTTTATGACAGACGTAGAAACGATTAAGCGAAACTACATTACGGTGACGCCGTTGCAGTACAACCTGACGGCGTACACTGCGCTGAGTTTTGTACAAAGCCAATTAGCACTAGATTGATGCATACCGCGACTGGTTAACTAGGCTTGGGCATTATGCATAACAGGTATTCTAGTTTTGAAGACTAGTATCTAGACGCCTTTTGCCTGATAAAAGGCGCTACTAGCTGTAAAAATAGACAGTAATTCCTCTAAATCACTTCACGTAAGGCTCATGTCAGATCACCAAGGTCAATTTTTGATATGCTTTTGGGGCGTCCGAGGAAGCGTCGCTTGTCCTGGGACGCAAACCGTTCGCTACGGTGGCAATACCGCTTGTATTGAGGTCAATGTCGGCGGCGAACGGCTAATTTTTGATGGCGGCACGGGCCTGCGCAACCTGGGTCAAAAAATGCTGGGCGAAATGCCCGTAAAGGCCAACATATTTTTCACCCATTCGCACTGGGATCATATTCAGGGCTTTCCGTTTTTTGTGCCCGCTTTTGTGCCGGGTAATAAGTTTAAGATTCATGGCGCGATCGCTCCCAACGGCTCCACCATTGAGCAACGCCTGAACGACCAAATGCTACATCCAAACTTCCCGGTGCCCCTGCAAATTATGGGAGCCGAGTTAACGTTCTGTGATATTGAAGTGGGTGAAGTCGTCAAAATCGGCGAGGCCGAAATCTCTAACGCGATGCTCAACCACCCTGGCGAAGCGATTGGCTACCGCATCAGCTATAGAGGCCACTCGGTTGCCTACATCAGCGATACCGAGCACTTCCCCGGACGGCTAGATGACAATGTACTGAAGCTAGCCGACAACGCAGACGTGATGATTTACGACTGCACCTACACAGACGACGAATATTATGACGAGAAGTCCAGCAAAGCCGGTTGGGGACATTCCACTTGGCAAGAAGCCGTAAAGCTAGCCAAAGCCGCCAATGTCAAGCAGCTAGTGATCTTTCATCATGACCCTACGCATACCGATGAGTTTATGGACGACATCGTCCGTCAGACTTCGCTGGCCTTACCCAGCAGCATCGTTGCTAAAGAAGGCATGGTTTTAGATTTAATCAAAGAAGAATCACCCGTAGTTGCCGTCGTTTAGCCTCTCAATGTCAACGCATATACAGACCTCTTGTAGTAGAGCGTTCGCTTTGTGTCAGAATGTAAAGCGTGTGGATTACTTCTTCTACTGAGGCGGCAAAAACGCCCACGAATATAGCGCTCGGCAATTTTGACGGTGTGCACTTAGGCCATCAGCGGGTGATGGCCCAGGTTTTAGATAGGCCGGGTTTAGATCAGGTCGGGTTCCACCGTACAGACGCTGCTCAGGTGTTGAGCTACCAGTCGGTTGCAGAGCTGCATGGTGGGGCGATCGCCCATGGCCACAGTCAGCTATCCAACGAGCCAGCGTTAGAAAACGCAGACAAAACACCCAGTAAAGATGTTGACGCTGAGCTAGGCCACTCTACAGTTGTTACCTTTTTACCCCATCCTCAAGAATATTTCTCGGGCGTTTCTAGACCGCTGCTAACGCCTATCAACGAAAAGGCTTGGCAGCTTGCGCAAATGGGCGTTCAGCAGCTCGTGATGTTGCCATTTAATCAGGCGATCGCTGAGCTGAGTCCGGAAGTCTTTGTTAAACAAATTTTGATTGATGGCCTACAAGCTCAGCAAATTAGCGTGGGCAACGATTTTCGCTTTGGGAAAGGGCGAGCGGGCACTGCGGAAGGATTGGAGCAGATTGCAGAGGGATATGGAGTGCCGGTGACACGAGTGGCGCTGAAGGAGGAGAAGGGCGATCGCATTAGCAGCTCTCGCATTCGTCAGGCGCTCCAAACCGGCGAACTTGCCGAAGCCACTCAGCTTTTAGGTCGGCCCTATATTCTCACGGGCAAAGTAGTTAAAGGTCAGCAGATTGGCCGCACCATCGGCTTTGCAACTGCTAATTTGCAGGTGCCTGCCGATAAGTATTTACCGCGAACAGGGGTTTATAGTGTGCGGGTGTATGGGGCGATCTCGAACACCCCATCAGCCTCAGTACTAGACTCAACGCTAGGCGTCATGAACATCGGCCATCGACCAACCGTAGGCGGACAGTCACTCAGCGTCGAAGTTCATCTACTAGACTGGTCAGGCGACTTATACGGCCAAATGCTGACGGTGAGCCTAGAGACATTCGTGCGCCCTGAGCAAAAGTTCGATTCGTTAATGCAGCTAAAAGCGCAGATTGAAAAGGACTGCGAAACGGCTAAACTAGTGCCAGTACCCAGGGGCAGACAGACAACTACTTCGTAAACACAGCGAATTTAGAATACAGTGCCGACACTTTTGCAAACAGGCGATATTCGCATTCTGGTTTATCCCGGCGACCATCCACCGATACATGTTCACGTCGTTACCAAAGATCGCTTACTTAGAAGTCAAAATAGACATCTCTGGCCCTAAACCAATGGATCTGCGACCGGCTAGGGATGAGCGAATGAAGACGACATCAAAGCATACCAAGCGAGCACTCAAGCTTTGCGGCGATAATCTAGAGATACTGAGGGCAGGAGCCGAAAAATATTATGCTGCACAATAAAGCAATTAATGTTCGCTACGACCGCGACCGTAAAGCGTTAATAGTAGATTTTGCCGATGGCTCTGCCGGTATCTGGCCGGTGCATCTGCTTGAGATGGTCAGATACGACGGCAATGCTTGGGTGTCGGTTGAAGCGACCGAGGCTCAGCTCGAAGCCGTAGCGCTTGGCGGGGAGCATGTCTACTGGGATGAGCTAGGCCAAGACTTTCGCATCTCCGATCGGCGTTGTTGCACAAATAGGGGTTACGGATGGGATAAGGCACGGTAAGTTTTAAGTAACCAAACAAAAAAGCTAAACCGATGAGCCAATATCGCGTCCG
>QBMC01000023.1 GCA_003242035.1 Nodosilinea foveolarum
GGCGATCGCTCAGAGAAGGACACTTCTCTCTTCTGTTGATTCACGCAACAAAGCCCCTGCTTTGCGCAAAAACTGGACTCGGTTGTTGGTTATCTGTGGCACATCTCCCAGGCTTTCGGCGATCGCGACAATGGTGAGATCGCTGTGCATCATCAGCGAATAGAGTAGATACATATCGGACTGACTCAGCTCTGGTAAAGACGGTAGCTTGGGCGTAACCGTCACTAGTCGGCGATTATCTTTGATCTCTGGTCTGATCGTCTTGTCTTCTATCCCATCTGGATCTAGCTGCGGGGGGATATCGCTGAAGATATCCGGCTTTTCTGCTCTCTCTTCTTCCACGATTTTGTAGCGCAGCGACTTGATAAATACCTGAAGAGCAACAATTGCCACGCCGTCTGAGATGTCTGCGAGCCGGTCAAAGTAGTCTCGTTTGACGCTCTGGTCTTCGTCCGTATCTTCTGATGAGAACACCTCTTCTTTAAGAGCGCGGATGGAGGAGTGAACCGTGGCGCTGACTTCTTGAGTGAGATCTGAGATGGCTTCGGCTGGGTGCTCGATTGATTCTTTGGCCTCTGACAATAGACTTTGGGCTTGCTCTATCCGCTTGTGAATAGCAGCGTCAGAAAATACGATCTCAAACTTTTCGATCAGGGGCATTAGCCAGTCTTTAAGTTGCTCTCCGGTGAGGGCAGGGAGCGCCGTTACCGAGCCGCAGTAGGCGTTTAGCTTGAGCGTGGAGTTGAGATAGTCCCAGCCCACCTGACCGCTGCCAATAATCCAAAATTGGGACCTATCGCGCAGCAGCGTATCTTGCAAATAGTCGATGCCTTCTAGCCCTTCAACGCTCCGCAAAAAACACCAGCTCAAGTTGGGAATAATCGCCAAATTGAGGGCGGACATGTCCTCTTTGCTAATGTCGCTACCGTCTTTGTAGTCGTCTACATCTTCGTGCTCTGGCCGACCTAGCTTTTGCTTAATTTGTTTGGCAATGCTGTTGGTTTTAGGCGGTCGCTCTATCCAGTCGAGCAGATTGACGCCTAGCGCTCCATCGTCACCCTGACTTTCTTCTTCAACGTTGTATTTTTCAATACCGCTGAGCAAAATGCGAGAGATTGAAGAAATGGGATGACCTAAAACAACAACTGAATTGGGCACCATCGCGGGCCGTTTTTTCCATTGGGAGATGGTTTCTTTTAGCTTTTTGATAATAGCTGCTTCGTATTGAGGAGGCACCGGCAAATGGTCGGTTTCGGCGACGATATGATTGGCGATCGCCTTCGGTAAATTAGCCAGCGCCTCTTCAGGCTCGGGCAAAATCTGTTCGTCTTTTGCAAACCAGGCAATTCTAAAGTAGCGCTGTTTGATGAGCCATTTTCTAAAGCTGAGAATTTTGCTGGCCATGCGGGTAAGGCTAGAAGATTAATTAATGTTTGTCGAACTTTGCTTAGGCGTTGTCCGACTGGCCGTTGCGATCGCTATCTCTTTGGGCCTTTACCATTGTCAGCATAGAGCGAGAGAGATTGAGCGCTCTGGGCGACTCTTTATCAGGGTTCGCAGGCCAACCTTCTCTCTGACGAGATCGGTCGCCGTCGGTCTCTTCGGTTTGGTCGTGTAGCAGAATCTGCTGCGTGGGAAAAGGTAGATCAATGCCAGCGGCTAAGAGCCGGGTGCAGATATTTTCTAGCACCCAGTCGTAAGAGGCAATGGTATCGGCTTTACGCGGGGGATCGACCCACCAGCGGGCGCGAATATTAACGCTGCTGCCCGCTAAATCGACGACAATCGCTTCTGGATTGGGATTCTCTAAAATTTTGCCATGCTCGGCTAATACTTCTAATATAATTTTTTTAGCTTTTTGAATATCGTCGCCGTAGCCAATGCCGATGTCGTACTGTAGGCGGCGGCGATCGTAGGCCGTGTTGACCATGACCGAATTAGTAAACAGTTCGGCGTTAGGAATGACCACTCGGCGACCGTCGTAGGTACGGATGCTGGTGGCCCGAGTCTCAATTTGCTCTACGGTGCCTTCGTAGTCTTTAAAGATAATCTGGTCATCAATTTGAAAGGGTTCGGTCAGCAGAATGAGAATGCCTGCTAGAAAGTTTTGCAAGATGTCTTTAAAGGCAAAACCAATGGCGACACCGCCAATACCGAGACTAGCAAGTAAATCGGCTGGCTTAAAGCTAGGGAAGATGACAATCGCCGCAACCAGAAAACCCAGGATAGCCAAAACACCTTGGGTGAGTCGTCCTAGAACTAAGCCGATATTGCGAGTTTCTCGATCTTTTGTACGGCTGCGGATAAAGCTACGAATGAACTTTCCCAGTATCCAAAAGACAATGAGGACAATGACGCCGATAACGATGTTGGGGAGAAGCGCGATCACTCCTTGCAGCCATCCTTGAATGGTCTCCGTCGCTCCCGACAGCGTTAAATTTCCTTCCACAACATTTCCCCTCAAAAAGACCTAGCTTAAATAAACCACCGCAACCTTACAGGGGTATAGATGTTTTCCATGTCTATCTGAAGGTAGGAGTCTATGAACGTCAGGATGCACCGCCGCTTGCCACTCATAATTCATCACTCATAATTCATCACTCATCACTACTCCCTAGTCACCAACCCAAGCACATTAATGTCCGCAATCTGTAGCTGCTCCATCGCCCGATCCAGCAGAGACTGCTTAATTTTACCGGGCTGAGTGACTAGCAGCAGACCGTCTGCATGGTTGGCCACGATATAGGCATCCGACTGGCCTAGTAGCGGCGGCGTATCGTAAATAACCAGATCAAACGTCTTTCTCACTTTCTCTGTAAAGCGCTTCATGCTGCGCGATGAGAATAGGCGAGCGGGGTCGAAGGGCGCTGAGCCTGCCGCAATCACGTACAGGTTGGGTTCAGGCAAAAACTTTTGAATCAGCGCCGGGTTAGACTCACCCGAGAACAGATTAGTCAGCCCTTTTTCGTTAGAGATGCCAAGATATTTGTGAATCTGTGGATTTCGCAGGTCGGCATCTACTAGCAGCACTCGTTGCCCCATCGCTGCTGCTGCCTGTGCCAAATGAAGGGCCACGGTCGATTTACCTTCGCCAGGCATGACTGAACCAACCGCTACCGATCGCGTTGGGTGGGTGGCGTTGATGAGACGAAGGTTTGTATACAGCGATCGGAAAGCCTCTGAAAACGGATTGTTTCCATAGGCTAGGCTTGTATGTTCGACACCATTGAAGGAAGGCGCAGAGTCTCTACCGTTTTGCTCAGAACGAATCGTCGCTCCAACATACTGTAAGGACTCTGCCATACTCTCCTGCGCTAACTCCATCTCGCTAAAGTCTTGTCTGGGAATTCGACCGAGAACAGGCAAACGCGTTAAGCGACGAATTTCTTCATCGCTGTAAATGACGCCGCCAGATTTGTCTAGCAGCAGAGCTACCCCAATACCCATCAGGGTTCCCAATATGCCCCCGAGCAACAGATTCTGAGGCAGGCTCGCAAGCTGAGGGCGAGGTTCAGTGGGCGGTGTCACGACTTCCCAAGGAATTTCTCGCTGGGCAGAGTCAATTTCTAGCGCTTCTCGCTTGGCCAAAAACTGGGTTAGATTTTCAGTGGCTACCGTCAGCTCTCTTTGAATATCGGTGTAGTTGCGCGATATACCCGAAAGGTCGTCAATGCCAGCGTTGAGATTTTGAATGGTGTCTTGAATGGCTCGTTCTCTAGCCTCTAGTTCGCGAATTTGGCTGGCAATCTCTTGTTCGGACTGGCTGCCCTGCTGGGAGAGCAGCGACTGGAGGTTTTGGCGTTGTTCTCTTAAGACCTGCATATCCGGGCTACTGTCGAGATAGAGGGTAGAAGCCTCGGCGATTTGAGCGTCTAGTTCTAGTAGAGAATTGAGCAGGGTTTGATAGCGTGGATTTTGCGAGAGCGCCGATGAGGCATTGCCTTCGCCGGGTTCGCTCTGCTGTAAATTTTGATAAACGTTCCGCAACTGTTCTAGCTCTACTTGCAACTCCTTTTGTTCTTTAGAAAAAGCGCTGACTTGGCTGGCCAAATCGCTGCCGCGAGAGTCGGGGTCGATAATGTTGTTATCGAGCCGAATTTTTTGTAGCTGACCTTGCAGGGTATCTACTTTTTTGCGCAGGTCGGGAAGCTTTTGATCGACAAATTTTACGCCTCGGCGGATGTCTGACTGCTTGGAGGACAGTGAATAGGCCAAGTAGGCGTCAGATACTGCGTTTAGCAGCGCTAAAGCTCTATCCGGCTCCGGGCTGCTAGCAATGACCTGAATAATATCGGAGTCTTTGCCGAGTGCATCTACCTGGAGCGATTGTCGAATAATCCGATAGCACTGTTCTGTTGTTGCTTCGATGAGCGCACCGTCTGCGCCAGTGCCCGAACAAATTTCGGGATAGCGGGTGCGCATATCCGCAACCACTGGCTCTAGCAAGCTAGGGCTAATCAAAATAGCTAGTAAGTCCTGGTCTAACGGGCTGCCAGAAGCGGCTGGGGTGGCTCCTGTTAACGTTTCTGGAATGCTAGAGATGACCTCAGTTTCGGCGCTCAGCGGCCGAACCAAAATCTCTAGATTGCTAACGTAAGTGGGTTTATCGGTTATTACTTTGGCTCCGGCGGCGGCGGTTGTCGCCAGCGCAATGCCGAGAATAACCCACCATTTGCGCCGCAGGGTGCGTAAAAGTTGGCCGACGTTAAGGCCGCCTTCTAGCTCTTCTGCGGGTGGCTGGGTAGTCATGACGGGCGAGGGTGGCAATGGTAGAGCGACTTCAGATTTCATGTCTTCTTAAGGTGGGGTGAGCGAGGCACAGGAGCGGGATAACGGTGACAAGATCGATAGTTATTTAAGCAAGCTGACTCAATCGATCTACTCAGATCAATTAAAGATATTCAGAAATCGGATGATAGAAAAGATGCCGCCGAGCGGGCTGGTAATTGTGCCAATAGCATCGCCAACTCTGGCTAAACCGTTGCGATTGACAATGACAACATCGTTATTTCTCAGCAGCGGGTTGTTTGCTTCGTCGATGCCTTCTGCGAAGTCTACGTCTAATGTCGAGCGGTTAACGGTGCCGTCGTTGTTGATGCGCACTAGCTCGGCGGTGCCTCGACGGGCCCGGTTGTTAAAGCCGCCTGCGGCGAGAATGGCCTGGCTTAGCGGAGTATTGGGGGGTAGCTCGGAGAGGCCAGGCTGCTCGACCTCGCCGACGACGTTGACTCGAATCGTGTCGGGCGAGAAGCTAGCCGAGGCGACTTCGCCTAAATCTTCTGGCGAAACCTCTGCGGCCAGCGGGACGAAGACCGTATCGCCTTCTTGTAAAATGGCATCTTGGCCTAAGTCGCCGTCTCGCAGCAGCGCAAAGAGATCCACATCAAAAATCTGTGGAGTGCCCGTGCGAGTGGAGCGGACGACCTGTACTTGACGGATGTCGGCGTTGGGTTTGATGCCACCTGCCACTTGAATTGCTCTAGTTACGGTTGTTGGTGTACTCGAAGATCCCGCTGCGCCTGGCGTACCGGCTTCTCCGGTGCGGACGATGCCGCCCTGAAGCGTGTAGGGGCCGGGGCGATAGACTTCGCCGATGATGGCGACGTTGACCGGCTGACTAACGTCGGTTGCAAAGCTGGCGTCGGCGAGCAGCGCTGAGTTTTGCAACCGGCTGGTGGCCGTGGGAATGAAGACCGAATCGCCGTCTCGCAGGACAACATCTTGAGCGAGGTTGCCGTTTTGAATGAGATCCCAAAGGTTGACTGTAACCGTTTGCGATCCGCTGCGCTTAACTTGAATTTGATACAGGTCGGCAGATTGAGTGATGCCTCCAGCGGTTTCGATGAGCTGGCTGAGCCTGGACGATTGGTTGCTGTTGCGCTCGACGGTGTAAGACCCCGGCCGACCCACTTCTCCGGCAATGCCGATTTGAATAGGTCGGCTGCTAATTAGGCTGAGGGTAATGATGGGTCTTCTTAGGTATTGTCCGTAGCGGTTGGAGAGTACGCTAGAGGCTTCTTCTAAGCTCAGTCCTTTAACGTTTACTTTGCCGATTAGCGGCAGGTTGAGTGCGCCATCGACTAGGACTTGAGTTTCGCCACTGTACTGCGGCACTCTGAAGATATCGACGTTGATAATATCGCCCGAGCCTAGCGTGTAGGCTCCTTCTGGAGGGGGTGCTGCTGGGAGGGGCGCTGCTGCTGAGAGCGGAACTGCGGTGGGCGGCGTTGCTGGGCGCGGCGTAGAGGGAAGCGATAGCTGAGGTAGATCGAGGTTGGGGGAAGCGTTTGGATTCTCTGGGGACTGTAGTTGCGCCTGGGCCTGTAGTATTTGGGGTTCTTTTGTTTGAGATTCTGAGATTTGGGCTTTCGCTGGGGCTTCTTCTATTATCGCGGCTGCTACAGATGGGTTGGCGATCGCGCTTAAAAGAAGGCTGGCGATCGCTATTTTGAAGGGCTGTGAAAGGCTGTAGAGCATAGTTATGAATAGGCTAGGTGGAAACCTATCTGTAGATGTACAGGCAATCATGCGGGAGCGACAGTCTTGCCTGTTACTTACTTGCATAGGGAAGAGGCTAGAATCCGCCACTTTTTTAATGGGCCGACGCAACTTTACACAAGCTTTAAGAACTGAGCGTGAAAGTCAGCGATCGCTCGGTTTTTCCGATGGCTTCTACGTTCGTTTTATGTGGAAGCTAACGCTATGTCGGTGAAGAGTGTATAAAGCTGATAAAAATACCGTTCTTGCACTTGTCAACTTCAGAGAGCTGTGCAACTGTAATTGACATCTACCAGAATTGATATCTACCGTAGCGTCTTTGCCAAGACCGCCTTCTAAAAAGAACCAAAATAAGAAATAGATCCACCAGGTTCGGTTTGCGAGCCTTTGTTTCAAGCATGCTGGTTTTCTTGAAAAACTAGACTTCAAGAGTCTTTTAATGTATGACGAGATGTTTAAGGCGGCTTCTTTTTAGCTGGCTTTGCGATCGCGTCATCTGCTTGCGCATCTACTAAATTATTTGCCTTCGTGATTAGTCTAAAAGAAATAGAAAAACTTGCGGATTAGCTGAGTAAGGCCCGTAAGCTTGAACAACTTATATAGATTGATTGCCTCTCTTCGTTGCTAATTCTTTTGGCAGCTACAGACTTGGTTGATAAAACGGCTACAGAGTAGCCGTCAATTACCTTGCTTTATTGCTTTCGCGATCTTTATTTCTCTGAAAACATTTTTTCTTTTAAAAACCTTTCTTTTGCTTACTTTCTTTTGCTTACAGTAGCTTGCTCTTAGCTCTCTTGCTTGTAAGAAGTCTTCCCACAAATGCAAGCCACAAACATAAAGTAAATCAGACAAAAATATCGCGTATCTCTATTTATATCAGGGTTCGTTTGACGATCAGCGTAACTAGAAAACATAATAAACTTTCAGCCCATGATTCCTTCAATTAGTGTTTCGAATGCTGTTCAACAAAAGGTTCCTCTGCCCGTTCAGAACGTAATTGGTTTTCCGATCTCTACTTTGTCCTTTGACGAACAGGTAGAGACAATGACGAACTGGGCAAAGGTACGTCAAAGTAAAATTGTATGTGTCTCTAATGTACATATGCTGATGGAAGGCCACTGGCACTCTAATTTTTCTAGCGTGCTGAGTAAGGCTGACTTGCTAACACCCGATGGTATGCCGCTGGTATGGTTGGCTGGCCTGATGAAGGGCAGTGCGCAAGATCGGGTGGCCGGTATGGATCTGATGCAGGCACTGTGTCAACAGGCTGAGGTGTTGGGCGTTAGTATTTTCTTTTTTGGATCTACAACTGAAACGCTAGTGAAAATCAAAGCGCAGCTAACGAAAGAATTTCCTGATTTAGAGATAGCTGGCATGGTTTCTCCACCGTTTCGGCCCCTGAGCTTGGAAGAAGATCAGCAGATTGTAAACGAAATTAATCGGAGTGGTGCTGGGCTGGTGTTTGTTTCTTTGGGTTGCCCTAAGCAAGAGCGTTGGATGAGCCAGCGCCAGGGAGAGGTGAAGGCCGTTATGGTAGGTTTGGGCGGCGCTTTTGCTGTGTACGCAGGTATCAAGCAGTGGGCTCCAGCCTGGGTGAGAGACAATGGGTTGGAGTGGCTCTACCGACTAATTCAGGAGCCGGGTCGGCTTTGGAAACGGTATGCAAGTACGATTCCACCGTTTTTGTGGTTAGCCCTCAATCAAGTAGTGAAGGCGCGGCTGGGATTAAATCCTGATTGATCTTTTCGGGAGTATTGGGTCAGCAATAGTTAGAGAAAGGAATGGTTTGGCTGAAGGCGATCGCTGAGTACGTGTTTAGTATCTCAATCAATCGCCCTCAGCCACCTGTTCAAAGTGCAAATACGCCGGACGTGGGCTACATCTGCCGAATCAGCAAGCTCATGGCTTCTCCTTGCGCGGGCGTAATTATTAGCGATTCTTCTACTGCCATATCGTTAAGCAATATTTCACCACCAGTATCTAAAGCTAGGAAGAATCCTATCTTACCTATCGCGCAATATAGCGATCGCATAGAGCGAGGATGACAAGCTTTAGCCTACGGGTTGCCGTAGCCACTCACTGAATGAATCGCGGTGAAAGTGTAACCTGCGAATGAACCACGTCCTCATCGTACATAAATTGTTGTCTGGACTGAGGAGCTGCTGCGAGACTGTTTGGTAAAGGCGATCGCAGTAACAGGCTAACCCAATCGGTAGTAAAAGACCTAAAAGAATACGCACTATAGGCAGAGTGCTAGCTTTATCGTTTGTGCTGCTTTTATAAAGTTTGTAGGAAATAAAGCTAGGCATTCCTGTATTTTATTGAAGCATCCGTATTCTTGACTAGGGATAGTTGAATAAATAAACATCCTCAGTACGCATTTACCGTCGAAACCTTTATGTATCACCTAAGTGCTCTAGCCTAGATATTCTAAAAATGGGAGCTAGTAGTAGCGTTTGCAGCTAAGTCGATAGTGGTGTGCTATGGGAGCAGATTGCTTTTCAGCGACTGCTATTTGTCCAGTGGGCTACCCCAAGGGGCATATCAGACCGCTAAGAAATGGGCTAGCTTCAGCGTAAATTTTGGCGCTTTTGGTTTTGCCACTGTTTGCATAGGCTCTGCTTTTACAACTCATCAGTATCTTACCTAAAGACTCTAAATACTGTGTTTATGCTGGCCAGCTTACTGAAGACAGTATTAGCCAAGCTTCAGTAAGCCTCGGCTGAATATTCTTGATAAACAACATGAGCTAACAGGTTGTAACCCTGTCACCCACTAATGGTTTTTTCTAAAGCAACTTCATTTAAGATCATTAGAAAGAAAATTGAATTTAAAATTTCGGTGTATCTTCTCGCATTGCGTTATAAGCAGTGGACTAAAAATTTAATTGTCTTCGCCGCGCCGCTTTTCGCCTTTGACATTCGCTTTTCATCCCTCTTAGCGAGCCTGCTAGCGTTTGCCTTGTTCTGTTTCACCTCTAGCAGCTTCTATTTAATCAACGACCTGTTAGATGTAGAATCAGACCGCCGTCACCCGGTTAAGTGCAAACGGCCAATTGCGGCTGGACTGGTGAGTATTCCAGAAGCCATTTTAATGGCAGCTATCCTGCTGACGACAGCAATGGTAGTCGGATGGTGGAAATCGCCGGGGCTGGGTGCCGCTATTTTGGGATATGCCCTTCTGCAGGTTGCGTATAACCTATCGCTCAAGCACAGAGTAATTGTAGATGTGGTGGCAATTGCCACAGGCTTCATCTTGCGAGCACTAGGAGGGGCGGCTGCGACAGGCATTGTTCTATCGAACTGGTTTTTGCTATGTACAGCTATGCTGGCCTTATTTTTGGGAATAGAAAAGCGTAAGGCGGAATTGCGTCTCTCAGAAATTAGAGGGGAAAAGTCTCGAAAGGTACTACGCCGCTACTCTCCTGCCTTGTTAATGAGAATGGAGAGTGTCGTGACAAACGGCACTATTCTCACCTACGCACTTTGGAGCTCTGGGCCTGCTGTAGACGGTGCCTCAACGTCTTGGATGATGCTGACACTCCCTTTTGTTTTACATGGTATCTTTCGCTATCAATTGCTGAGCGATCCAAGTGAAATAGCGCGACGAAATCCAGGTATAGAGCAAGGGGGGAAGACGGAGCGTCCTGAGGAAATACTCATTAAGGACAGGCCGCTTTTATTGACTGTATTAGGGTGGGTTGGCGTAACTTTCGTCATTCTGTTTCTCAATGATCGGCAGCTAATCGGTTGAAGGGAAGCAAGCTCACTCTAGAGATTGGCATTGCTTCATGATAAAGACGCTGCCATGCATAAAGTTTAACCTTGTCAATAAGTCGTCTCTACACCGTCATTCGCTTACTTGGAAAAATGAAAAGAAAATTTATAGAACCGCATCTCAATGGCGGTAGTCAAGAGGCTACTGTTTCAAGCCGCTATCGTTTTCCCAAGCAAATCCACTCACTCGCTTCGGTCAATCTTGAGTACCTGATCGATTCGAGGATTCAAGGCATTATTCTTGATCTTGACAACACAATTGTCTCAGAAGATGATCGCTATTTGTCTCGCCATGCGATCGCTTGGATAGCCCAAGCTCAGCAGCAGGGGCTAAAGCTGTTTATCCTTTCAAATGGCAAGCGTCGGTATAGAGTTGACTATTGGTCAGAGCGTTTAAACATACCTGCTATCAGTCCTGCTAAAAAACCTTTTCCGTCTGCATTTCGGAGGGCTATAAAGCATATGCAAGTTGATCCTAAACGAGTGGTTGTGATTGGAGACAGTCGCCATACGGACATTTTAGGCGCTTGGCTAGTCGGCTGTCCTAACATTCAAGTAGCGTCCTTACCGCATCCACCTCGATGGTGGGAAAGCCTACTCGGAAAATACGTTCAAATCCCTCACGTAGATAGGGAAGCGCTAGAAGACTTTCAATCCTCGCATTGCTACAATACCCCCTGATTTTTTATGTTAGCTGCTCTTTTACCCGGTTTATTGATACTGGTGACTGTTGGACTCAATACTCTAGCGCAGGCTCTGCTGAAGCTAGGCTCGGGTCAAAGTCCCTTGAATCTCTATTTGTTCAGTGGGGTTCTCGTCTATGGTTTTAGCACTATCTTCTATATTTTGGTGCTCAGCAGATTTGATCTATCGACTGCATATCCGATCATTATCGGGCTGACTGTGCTCGCAACTACGATGACGGGCGCATTTCTTTTAGGCGAAAAAGTGGCTATGACTCACTGGTTAGGCATTGGATTGATGTTGAGCGGAATTTCTACAATCGCCCTTGGTAAGCCCATGCAATAAGGGCGATTGAGCCGCTTAAAAAACTCGTATCTCTTTTTAAGCTCCGATTAAAGTAATCCTTATAGAGACGGCAACATGATAACTCGTATAAAAGAGTCCACTAAACTCACTCACGAGCCCAACACCCCTCTCCAGATGTTTTTAAGTTGGCTGCGTCAGCGCTGGCCGGATATTTTTATCCTCGCGACGCTATTTGCGGCAGCCATTTTTTTAGTGTATCAGGGGTCTCAGCTAATCAACGCGGCCATCCTGGATAGACAAGCCCTCGATGTATGGTTTGATGCTGATCTATATCGTGTCTTCAGCAATATGACCGAGCGTAGTAGCGATCACTATCGAACTCGAGTACATCCGATTTTCTCGCTGATTGCATTTCCACCTGTTCATCTTCTTGTGCAAGGACTCAACTTAACGCCCAGCGCTGCTGTTAGAGCCGTGATGGCAGTGGTTGCTGCAATTTGGTTAGCGGCGTTGTTTGCTCTGCTCAGAATTATCGGCTGCCGCCGAGCAGATGCCATTTTATTCAGTCTGCTTGCTACTGTCAGCGCCTCCGCTATTTTCTGGTTTATTGTGCCAGAAACCTACCAGTTTGGATCTCTATCTATTCTTTTGGCGCTTGGCTTTGTTGGGTTGACGGAGCATCGTCAGTTTTCATCGTTCTGGTATATCGGCGTTAGTGCTCTCACGCTCAGCATTACAACGACAAACTGGATGGTTGGAATTTTACTTACGGTTGTCAATTTCTCAAAGCAAAAGGCATTGCAAATTACGATCAACGCCTTTTGTTTAGTCGTACTGCTATGGGGAGTACAGAAAGCGCTCTTTTCTAGCGCTGCTTTCTTTTTGGGTGTTAGAGAAGAGAAAGCGTACATGCCCCCATTTGAGCTGACTGGGCCGATACATGTATTCAAGGCATTTGTTGCTCATACGATAGTCATGCCAGCCATTAATTTGGCTGAAAATACGAAAGTGTTATCGCGCTGGCCTATGCTATCTGTTCAGGATTCTATTCCAGGATCGGGCAGTCTGTGGGGTGCGATCGCCGTTGTCTCATGGACTGTCCTACTGGGTTTAGGAATTTGGGGCTTCTTCTCTTACCAGCGGCATACAAAGCTGCGGATAGTCCTAGCCCTAACGCTGCTCGGACAGCTTTTACTTCACTCCATTTACGGTACTGAAACCTTTCTCTATTCTCTACATTTTTTACCCTTACTCATTCCGCTAGCCGCATTTAGTGTGTTCACGCGGGCTCGCCCTATCGCCCTATTACTTGCGGTCATATTGATCGTCACCGCAGGTACTAACAATCTAGCTCAGCTAGGCAAAGCTGCCCAGATAGTCAACGCTAGTGCGCCTCAGCGCTACCAGGTTCTCCACCAAATGCAACAACGGCCTCAAGATCCCTGGCCACGAGGAACAGGGCATGTCGTGCTAGCTGAGCCTGGTAGTCTAGAAGTCAACAAAGCTTACTACGAACCGGCCGGCAGCTTTAGTCCTGCTGTCGGCAGCTTTGGCGTCTCCCTATGGCTTACTGATGAATCGGGAAATCTTCAGCTCACTAGCGATCGCATTCCAGAAGATGAAATCAGCCAGCAGCTCGTCTGGAAAGAAGATAGCGCTGTTCCTGGGGTCATAGCCGATACGCCGTATTATCAAACAGAGTGGTTCATGGACGACTCCCAAGATTGGAGACTCAAGCTGACGCCCAAACAGGAAGCAGCAGAGCGATCGCAAACGCTATCACCTCAACTCGGTATCCGCAGCGTTGGGCCAGCGGGTAGCCCAATTAACGCTTTGAACTGGGATGGCCAACAGCTATTAATTAATCAGCGTTGGAGCGTAACCCCTACGCCGCCACCGGCCCACGTCTCGCTAGGAGAAGAAGGTCGGAATAACTGGGTCAATAAAACCTCCGATCTTTCTAGCTGGGAAGGCGAAAGCGGGTGGGGGTACGCCCGGTTAGCACTAGCTGAAAGCACCAACTGGAGTTTTACCCTCCACGACTTGGAGCAAGATTCATCATCATTCGCACCATCCGAGATCAGCACCGCAGATACGCGCATAACGGTTGACATTAACCTGCCCGATCCGGAATTTACCGATAGCCTAAACGCTCAGGTCGCTCATTTGATGATGGGACTAGTCGGTAGCGAAACCCGTCCTGGAGAGCCAACCAACTATCCTTTAGCTTGGCAAAGAGACGGTGCTTACACAGTCGTCTCCCTGGCGCGAGCCGGAAAACTGCAAGAAGCCAAGGTGCTGTCTGCCGATTTTGCTGAAAATGATTTCTTCGGCGGCTTCGGCGCTGAATCCGATGCACCAGGTCTCTCTATTTGGGCCTTAGAAGAAGTTGCAACCCGTCTTAAACAGCCGACATACGACCAATACATCTGGCCGCACGTCCAGAGAAAAGCTGACTTCATCTTAGAGATGATGACCACAGATAGCCCCATTTACAAGCCTTACGTCGGCCCAGTGGTTCCGGAGCACGAAGAGAAACCCGAAGCCTATCTGGTCGCAGAACCGCCGAAAGACGGCCTGATAGTCGGTCGGATGGACTGGCAGCGGCCTCTTCTCTTTGTTAATGCCGTAAGTTACCGGGGGCTATTAAACGCGGCTACCCTAGCAGATCGAATAAACCAGCCTGACTCAGCTCAGCGCTGGCGCGAGGCGGCTACAAAGTTGCAGAAAGCTTGGGAAAATGCGTTCATCAACTCCGCCGAAGCGGACAACAACCGAACCTATATCAGCGCGCTGTGGCCAACTTGGATTGGTGAATCTAAAAAAGAAGAGATCGCTCAGCAGTTAGAAAGTCGGTGGGAAGAAAGACGCGATGCATCAGGCAACTTCAAAGAAACGCCTCTATGGACTTACTTCGATCTTGCAGAAGCGCATCAGTGGCTGTTTGTTAATCGCCCTGAACGCCTCTGGACGACTTTACAGTGGTTTTGGAAGCATCAGTCGTCTCCTGGGCTATATACCTGGTGGGAGGGAGACAGCGAAGAAAACACGTTTAATCGCTGGGAGAATGTTCGGGGCTGGGTTACCCCGCCCAACGTAACGCCTCATTATTGGACCTCTGCCGAAATGCTGTTAATGCAGCTAGACATGCTGGCATACAGCGATTTATCAGCAGATCAGCCAACTGTGGTTATTGGTGCTGGCATCCCGCAGAACTGGCTAGAGAAATCTATGAGCGTAAGTGGATTATCCATGCCCAATGGCAGAATAGACTGGCGCTGGGACGGCCAGAAGATGTGGGTAACCATTTCTGGCAAAAGCTCTGACGAAAAAACAAAAGTACAGCTCGGCTCAGGATTTCCGGCTCAAACTCCTCTTGATGTAGCCTATCGCGCACTCGAAAATGTCAGTTTCAAATAGAGATGAGCACCTCTAGTGAACCTAATGTAAAGTTTGAGCCCCCCCGATACAGCATCAAACATAGTTGATTATTCTAAAAGAGTCGCTGACATACTTTTACTTAATTGTGCTGAAGTCATCGAACCACTACCGAGAATCAGTTTATTGATTTTTCAGACTCTTGGTTGCTTCTACTCGTTTGCTTTCACTGATAACTGCTAGAGGTGCTTCTCAACTTGTCTTAAGACTACGTCCGGCATTTACCTTAGTCGTAAGAACCTACGAAGAGAGCTTGTCTGCTTCTTACCTTGTCGCCTTTCACCGTTTTCGCCTTCAACTGAAAACACAGGTTAACAACATGGAAATTATCTTGTAGTTTCATTCTCAAATGTTGTTTTCAAAGGCTCTGCGAAGCTTTGTTGCGCTTGATCGAGCACAACGCTAGAGCTAACGCTTTTTATTCTTATTCAAGATTATTGAGAGATGGACGGCTCTATTTTTAAAACACTCAGCTTGCTTTTTCTCATTAGGTTGAATCGCTATTAGCTTCAATCAATAAGGCTATTTCATATTGTTCCTATCGTTACGTTGCGAGAAAGGCGTAGCGAGCAAATCTGTCGCCCAATTTTCATTCCCAGAAGACTTACTTCTGAAAGACTTACTTCTGAAAGACTATGGCTAATTCAAACATTCTACATTTTAACAATTTTCTAGATCAATCTAACCTTTTGCTAAACGGCAGCGCGTCCGTCGTCGATGGTCTGTTGCGCCTAACGCCAGATGAAACCTGGCAAGCAGGCAGCGCTTTTCTCAATCAGGCTTTGGCTATTGATACAGACACCGACTTCTCGACTCAGTTTCAGTTTGAACTGAGCGGGGGGGACGGTGCCAACGGTGCTGATGGCTTTACCTTTATGCTCAATAGTAGCGGACCGAATGCACTAGGGGCTGCTGGCAGTAAGCTGGGCTTCGGCGGCATCTCTCAAAGCTTAGCGATTGAGTTCGACACTTATAACTGGAAAGAGGTCAACGGTAATCACGTTGCTCTACTCACAAACGGCAACACGGCTAAACATTTATCTCTCGGCACGCCTGGATTTGACCTTAATGGTAGCGGACTGCTAACGGCCTGGATTGACTACAGCGGTCAGAGCGACAGACTCTCTGTTTACGTTTCTAATACTGAAACAAGACCTACAACTGCGCTGTTCGAGCACACCATTGATGTTACCTCGGTGCTCGGAGAAAGCGTCTATGTTGGTTTTAGCGGCGGCACGGGCGGTCTTACCAACAATCAGGACATCTACAACTGGGAGTTTAGCAGCACTGCCCTTAGCGGCGAGCACGATCACGGTGGTGGTGATGACGGTGACGGTCAGTTAGGGAACCCTAGCTATCGCGACGAGCTAGTTGTTAGTGGCTTAGTAGCACCTATTTCAATGGCGGCGTTGCCTGACGGACGTATGCTGATTCTCGAGAAGTTTGGCACCATTCGAATTACCGATCCTCGGACATCAGTACCCATCAGCAGTCCTTTCTTGACGATTCCTAACGTGGACAGCCAGGGCGAGCGAGGCCTGCTTGATATTACGCTAGACCCAGATTTTGAGAGTAACGGTCACTTTTACGTGCTCTATTCTAGTGAGGCAACCAACCGTCTACAGGTTTCTCGCTTTACGGTTGGTCAGGACGGTCATACCGACCACGCCCATGCCTCTACCGAACAGGTAGTTTGGCAAGACAAGTTTACGTTATCTAGTACGCGAGAATTTCATCAGGGCGGTGGACTTGATTTTGGGCCTGATGGCAAAATTTATGTTTCTTTGGGCGATCGCAAGCAGCCTAATGCAACGCAAACGCTCGACAACACCGCCGGAAAAATCCTCCGCATTAACAGAGACGGCAGTATTCCAACAGATAATCCGTTCTATGACGGCAACGGTAGCAACCTAGATGAGATATGGGCCTATGGTAATCGCAATCCGTTCCGGGCCCGCTGGGATGAGCCTACTGGCCGCTTCTTTATTGGCGATGTGGGCGGTAATGTTCAAGCCGTTGCCCGAGAAGAGATTAATCTAGGCAAAGCAGGCGCTAACTACGGTTGGCCTGGTTATGAAGGCGTCAGCAATCAGCCGGGGCTAACCGATCCTCTATTTTCCTACGATCACAAAGATGTCGATCCCTTTGGAGGGTCGATTGTGGGTGGCATGGTGTATCGAGGAAACCAGTTCCCTGAAGCGTTACAAGGGGCCTATTTCTTTGGTGACTTCGTGCAGGGTTGGATTCGCTATCTGCGCTTTGATGAATTCGGTAATATCATTGATGCTGATCCCACAACCACCAAAATCGACGCCTACGAACTGACCAGCAGCACAGGCAATATCGGGAATGATTTTGATTCAGGCAATCAGTTTTTGACGGGTAGCTTGGTTGCGTTGGAAGAAGGCACCGACGGCGCAATTTACTACTTGAATATCTACGAAGGAGAGCTTAAGCGAATTGTCTACGAGTCAGGGGTAGGCAATCGAGCACCGACCATTAGTCAAGCCAGCGCGGATGTAACACAAGGTGGCAATCCGTTGACAGTTTCCTTCGCGGCTGTCGCTAGCGATCTAGACAACGATCCGCTGACATATACTTGGCTGTTTGGCGACGAGAATCAAGCAACTGGAGCCGATGTCAATCACGTTTACAGCAGTGCAGGCTCCTATAAAGCCACCCTGATGGTGAGTGATGGGACGACTACGGCTCACTCTACTCCTATTACTATCCATGTTGGCCAGCCGCCCGAAGCCGCAATTTCATCTCATGCAGATGGCTACCTTTTCAGAGCGGGCGATCGAGTTTCATTTGTGGGTGACGGTAGCGATAGTGATGGCACATTAACTGACGATAGCTATGAGTGGGCAGTTAGATTCATGCATAACGAGCACTTTCATCCTGTTATTAGCGATCAAACCGGGAGCACGTTTGTATTCAATATTCCTGATTCTGGCCATAGCTTTGCAGACGAAACGGGTTTCGAGGTTGTACTTACCGTAACCGACGCGGATGGCCTTACAGACACAGAGATTATTAAGATTAGACCTGATAAGGTTGATCTGAGCGTTTTAAGCAACCTAGGTGGTGGCGTATCTTACGTACTTGATGAAGATGAAACGTTCTCCGGTTCATTCACCTACGATACGGCAATCAACTTCAAGCACCAGCTCAAAGCGTCAGAAACTGTTGTTTACGATGGCATTCAGTATGCTTTTAACAGCTGGTCAAATGGAGAAACAACGCCTACCATCCAGTTCACTGTTCCAGAGCAGGATTTCAGTCTCACGACGCTCTATCAGCCTGTAGAAAACTCTTTCGGATTTTCCTTTACGGATTTTAGCAATGAGTCAGCGCTTACGATGAATGGTTCTGCTAATATTACGGGAGGAATTTTGCAGCTAACACCGGCTGAAAATTGGCAGAACGGCAGCGTCTTCTACAATCAAGCGATTAGCATTGATTCGGATACTTCTTTCTCTACTGAATTTCAGTTCAGGCTGAGTGACGGCGATGGTATCACTGGTGCGGACGGGTTTACCTTTATGTTGCAAAGCGACAATCTTAATACTCTTGGCTTGGCAGGCAGTGGATTAGGCTACGCTGGCATCTCTCAAAGCCTCGCAGTTGAATTTGACACCTACAGGTGGAGAGAACTGAACGACAATCATGTAGCAGTGCTGAAGAACGGTAACAAGGATAAGCATTTGGCGATCGCAACGCCTACCGTTGACCTTAATAGTGGCGATATTCTGAATGCCTGGATTGACTACGATGGCGCGGCTAACCAGCTTGAGGTGTTCGTCTCGGGCAGCAGCGCTAAACCAGGGACATCTTTGTTGAGTTACAGTATCAGTCTAGATGCGGTGCTAGGCTCAACCGCCTATGCAGGCTTTAGCGGCGGCACTGGGAGACTGACTAATGCCCAAAACATTCTCAATTGGGAAATGAGCGTCGTCTAAACAAAGGGCGATCAAGATATGACTAAGATTGATTGTGTAGACGGGTGGCGCTGTGAATCTCCTGAATGAATCTTCCGGATTTCACAGGTTTGCCAGGTTAAAAGCTTTAGCCCTCATTTTCTTTTGTAAGCTAGCTAGCCAACCTCATTCTTATGAAAATCTGGTAAAGCCTCCGGATAAACACTAGCTGTATTCGTTATATATGGCAGAGTTAAACAAACTCAATGACCTATCCTAATGACTTGCCTTGAATTAGTGAGTCATTTCTGCTTTGCTACTACAGCCGCACTGAAAAGCTGTTTCAGATTAATTGCAAACTATTGAGCCAGTATGAAATTGAAACTGCCAAATGCCGTTCGTATCTTAATAAAAACAACCAGCTTTTGGAAGGAAAATCATTTGATTCTACGAGAGTTTAGAAACTTTCGTACAGTAGCCACTCTAGCTGTTATTTTTGCCCTTATAGCGGCTTTTCTTGAAGGAGTAACGGTTGGGTTTATTGCATCATTTCTACAGGGACTCACCAACCCTGAAGAGCCACCTATTCAGACTGGGTTGGCTTGGTTTGACACTATAGTCTTAGCTACAGAAGCTTCTGCTGCGAATAGGCTTTATCGCCTTTCTGGGCTGCTGCTACTAGGGCTGTGGCTACGAGCGGGATTCGACTACTTAGGTAGCGTATATTCTCAGAAGGCTTCTTTGAGCCTTGTGAATTGTTTGCGCCGCAAGATTTTTGACCAGTTAGAAAGCTTCAAGCTCAGCTTTTATTCGACTTTTAGCCCTGGTGCCCTAATTAGCACGGTTAGAGGAGAAGTTCAGCAGGTTCAGAAAGCCTTTGATCTTCTGTCTACTACCTTTGTGTTTGGTACTAAGGTGGTAGCCTATCTAGTGGCAATGCTGATGCTATCATGGCAGCTTTTCTTAACCTCTATCTTAGTGTTTGGGTTAATATCTGTAGGCCTTAGCTCTCTCACTGCTCAGGTGAGGGAAGCTAGTTTCGAAGTCCCCAAGGCCAACAAATATTTTACTGACAGTGCCCTCTCATTTATCAGTGGTATTCGTACAGTTCATGCTTCGGGTACTCAAGAGCTTGAACGGAAGCGCTACTATACTGCTACGCACGATGTATATAGAGCCGAACTCAACGTTATCAAGCTTTCGGCTTTGGTGAAACCCTTGGTGGAAGGTTCAGGCGCTACCTTGCTAGTAGGTATGGTGGTGGTTTCTTATGGACTGCTGATTTCTACAGGACGGTTGACAGCGGCTGAACTGCTTACCTTTTTGTTTGTACTAATTCGTACCACGCCGCTAGTCTCAGGACTTAATGGTACGTGGGTAGGGTTTGTTTCATCTCAGGGTTCTTTAGGAGCCGTATCTGACTTGTTGCGGCGAGATGACAAGCCTTACTTTCAAGATGGATATCAACCTTTTACAGGCTTACAGCACTCGATTTCTCTTGAGTCAGTTGATTTTTCATATAACTCTGATGAACCTGTGCTGCATGACATTACGCTATCGATTAAGCGAGGAGAAACTACGGCTCTAGTCGGAGCTTCTGGAGCAGGCAAAACGACCCTAGCAGATTTGTTACCCCGGTTCTATGACCCAACGCAGGGGCGAATATTGATTGATGGCGTAGATCTGCGAGATATGGAAATTAACTCGCTGCGGAAAAGAATGGCAGTTGTTAGTCAGGACACATTTATCTTCAATACGACTATCCGAGAAAATATTGTCTATGGAGTCGAGGACGCTAGCGACGAGGATGTTTATAATGTTGTCCGAATGGCTAATGCACTGGACTTTATTCTTGATATGCCACTAGGATTTGAAACGGTACTGGGCGATCGCGGTGTTCGGCTATCGGGTGGGCAAAGGCAAAGGATTGCGATCGCGCGTGCCCTATTGCGAAATCCAGACATTCTGATTTTAGATGAGGCTACGAGCGCCTTAGATTCGGTGACGGAGAAGCTGATTCAGGAGTCTTTGGAGAAGCTGTCGAAGGGGCGGACGGTGATTGCGATCGCCCACCGCTTAGCAACAATCTCAGGGGCGGACAAAGTGGTAGTGATGGAAGAAGGCCGAATTGTTGAACAGGGAAATTATCAAGACTTGTTAGAAAAGCGCGGCAGGCTTTGGAAATATCATCGAATGCAGTTTGATACAAGCCGCGTTTAATTGAGTTTCATTATTTCATTTCTTAGGGGGTCGATTTTAAATTTCTTTGTTGTGTGTATAGTTAATTTCTGTATGATTGCGTTTATGTATAGAAAGTAGAATCTCTATTTAAAAACTTACTCGGAGTCAAAGTTTGGCTCTCCTGAGAGAATGATTAAAACTCTCACGCCAGCAGGTAAAAATAGAAAGAGTGAGAGCGGCTGTATCAAGAGTTTATCCTCCAGTTAACAAACTTACTTGGAAAGAGACAATTTTTGAAAGAGAAGGTCTCGATACATTGAATTATTTGTCTTTAGTGTTCGCTCAGTGAATTGTGTATTAGTCGTCTATTTGAGGTAACTCTCAATATTAATTCTTTTCGTTGATTAGTGATTGTTAGAGCCTGTAGAGTAAAGCTTCGAGAGTATCAATTGAGCGAGCTATCTTTATAGTTATCCTGAGATAGCACATCTTTTAGGATGGTGAGTTTTTAAGAGAATAAAAATCTAAGATAAGTGCTCGCCTCTATCCTAAGCTGCCTAAAACCTGATATTTTGAGAGTCATTGCCTGTATGAAAGTTGCATTTATAGTGGAAGGGTTTCCAAAAATATCCGAAACTTTTGTCATGAGTCAGATTATAGGCTTGATAGAGCGAGGGCATGAAGTAGACGTCTACGCAGATTCTCCAGTTAATGAGGAAGTTCGTTCAGGGGACTATAAGCAAGAAGATCTATTGAACATTCACTATCTAAAGAATTCCTCTGATAAACTTTCAAACTTATTTCATGCTTTTCGCTCATCGACTCTAAATTTTTTCAAAAACCCCAAAGCTATATCATGCGCTTGGAATCCGAAAAAATATGATGAGCCTCGCGTATTTCCTAGATTCTTATTGCCGCTTCTAACAACAGCTTTTATTAGAAATTCAAGAGATTATGACATCATCCATTGCCATTTTGGACATAACGGATTGAAGGCAGCTTTTTTGAAGCGGATCGGCCTTATAGACAGCAAAGTAGTTACCACTTTCCACGGAATAGATCTAACAAGCTATATCAGTTCTTTTGGGCAAGATACTTACGCAAGACTGTTTGAGTATGGCAACTTATTTCTACCTATCAGCGAGCGATGGGAGCAGCGACTGATTGAGCTAGGCTGTGACCATAATAAAATCAACATCCACCATATGGGCGTTGACTGCGAAAAGTTTGTATTTAAGCATAGAAATCTTGAAGAAAATAGTCAAGTTCGTCTGATTAGTATTGCAAGGCTAGTAGAAAAAAAAGGTATTGAGTATGCTATCCGGGCGATCGCACAGCTCGTAAAAGTCTATCCAAACATTCACTACACTATTATCGGAGATGGATTGCTAAGACAAAATCTAGAAGATTTAGCAAAAGAGCTTCAGATAGAGCAACAGGTAGATTTTCTTGGCTGGAGAGAACATCGAGAAGTGATTGATATACTCGATCGCTCAAATATACTGCTAGCGCCTAGCGTCACTAGCCGAGAAGGCGACCAAGAAGGCATTCCTGTCACCTTAATGGAAGCTATGGCTATGGGAATACCGGTCATCAGCACATGGCATAGCGGAATTCCAGAGCTAGTGAAAGACAAAATTTCAGGGTATCTTGTCGCCGAACGAGACATTGATGCATTAGCTCAAAAAATTGAATGCCTCATAAACCAGCCTGAGGTTTATTCCTCAATGAGCTTACAAGGCCGTATGTGTGTAGAGAAGTCATATGACTTAGACAGGCTAAATGACCAACTCGTCAATATATATACAAAGCTGCTATCTGAAGGCAAATAATATGGTGAACAGGCTCGCTTCTATTATCATTCCGTGTTTCAATGCTGAGCAGTGGCTGTCAGAGTCAATTGACAGCGCTCTTAAACAAACCTACTCTTCGGTTGAGATTATTGTTATTGATGACGGATCTTCAGATGGCTCCTTAGACATTATCAAAAGCTATGGCGATCGCATCATCTGGGAAACCGGGCCAAACCGAGGCGGCAACCACGCTAGAAATCGCGGATTTGCGATCTCTAAAGGAAACTACATTCAGTTTCTAGACGCCGACGACTATCTGTTACCTCAAAAGCTAGAAAAGCAAATTCGGTTCTTAGAAACGGCTGGCGCAGATGTCGTATACGGCGATTGGCGACATCAGTATCACCTCGAAAACGGCAAGGTTATTCTAGACGATATCAAAACTTCCGGAAATCAGCCAGACATCCTGAAGTCACTATTAGCAGACTGGTGGGTTTCCCCGGCCTGCTTGCTGTTTCGCCGGTCAGCAGTAGAGTCATCAGGCGGTTGGGACGAAACGCTTAGCGCCGGGCAAGACCGCGACTTTTTCTTAGCGGTAGTCATGAGTGGGGCTCAGGTTATCTATCAGCCAGAATGCGACGCTATCTACCGTCGATACGGCAATGTAACAGTCTCATCAGCTTCCCAAGAGCGATACTTAGAAAATCACCTTAAAATTCTTGAAAAATACGAAGCTCGTTTAAACCAGGAGGACAAACTACTAGATAGCTACAAAGACGCTTTGGCACAGTCTTACTTTTTAATCGCCAGAAAATATTTAGAAACCAACCCGGCACTCTACTCTCAATTTTTAGCAAAAACGCTATCCCTTTCGCCTAAGTTCCAGGCTCAAGGCTCAGAAAGGACTTTTCTCTATAGCTTCGCTCAAAAACTCCTTAGCTTTAGGAAGTTAGAATTCCTTGTAGTAACGCTAAAGCAGCTCAGCAAAAAGCTTCGCAACGGCCCGCACAACACCCTATCGGCATAGTTTAACAGCTCAAACTGACCGTAAATGGTGAAGAAAACCACTCAAATAAATCTTCCATTGAGGTTATGAAAACAACTCTAGAGTCCAATCCCCAGGTCGTTGTTTCTACAGCAGATCATAGCAATCCTTTAGTTAGCATCCTCATCAATAACTATAACTACGGATGCTATCTTACCCAAGCAGTTGATAGTGCGCTGAACCAAACTTATACCAATACGGAAGTTATTGTGGTAGATGATGGTTCAACAGACAACTCTCCCGAATTAATTGAAAGCTACGGGGATCGCATTATTGCAGTTATAAAAAAGAACGGTGGTCAGGCATCTGCTATGAATGCTGGCTTTGCTGCATCAAGTGGACAAATTATTTGTCTACTTGATGCAGACGATTTGTTTTTACCAGAAAAAGCTGCATACGTAGCAGATTGCTTTCAGAAAAACCCTAACGTTGACTGGGTATTTACTGAGTCTGCACCCCTCAAACCAATAGAAATAGATAATATAGATCTGACAACTGTTTTCCGCGAAGTTCGCACTAAAAGCCTTCAAACTCAGTCAAAAGAAATCAACTTTTGCCAAGGTGTTTTGTCTGGAAAAATTCCTGATTTCCCTCCCTCCACGTCAAATCTCTGCTTCTCTAGAAGAGTGTTAGACAAAATTTTTCCATTACCTGAAATAAGGGGAACATCAGGCATGGCGATTACAGACTTGTATATTCATACGTTAGCAATAGGGTTGAGTTCTGGATATTCTACAAAGCAAGACTTGGGTATATATCGATGTCATGAAGTCAATATGAGCTTGAGTTTTCAGAAAAGGAGGAAAAGAGTCGGCGAGATAAATATTAATACTGGTTACTGGATTCAGGAAAACTTTCCACAGTTTAGAGATATTAGTAACAAGTTTGTTTCGAAAGGATTTGCGACTTATCTAAGCAGCAACTATCTAGAATCCCGTAAAGCAGAAGTGAGCTGCGAAGAACTTTTAAAGTCTTACTTAGAAAAGGCTTCTTTCCTCATGAAACTGAAGATACTCTTAATGATTTCTTACTATTGGATTAGGTTGCGTTTCAACAAATTTGTATGAGCGCTGCACGGTAAATGCTAAACCCAAAGGGTAATGCCAGATAATTTTCGACCGCTAATGAATAATACACCTGTTTGCAGCATCATTGTCAATAATTACAACTACGAACGCTTTCTGCATACAGCAATTGATAGCGCTCTTAAGCAAACATATCTAAATGTGGAGGTTTTGGTAGTAGACGACTGCTCGACTGATGGCTCCCGAGATATTATCGCTAGCTATGGCGATCGCATCACCCCCATCCTACGCAAGAGCAACGGTAAGCAAGCCGCTGCCCTGAATGCAGGCTTTGAAAAAAGCACAGGCGATATTATTCTATTTCTTGACGCTGACGATTATCTTTTGCCGAGTGCCGTTGAGAAAATTGTCGCTGCTTTTCAACCAGAAATTGGCAAAGTACACTTCCGCCTACAAGTTGTAGACGGCGACGATCAGACCCTGGGTTACTCTATTCCCTCTGTCGGCATGAGCCTTGCCGCCGGGGAAGTATGGCGCGAGCTTTTAGAAACCAGCAGCTACGTCAGCTCCCCTATGAGCGGCAACGCCTACCGTCGCGAAACCCTTAGTCCGGTGTTTCCTATTCCAGACGAATATAAAACCACCGCCGACGACTATCTGATGATTTCTACTCCCTTTTACGCCGGGCAGCTCGCAGGCATAGATGAACCCATCGGCGCGTATCGGGTTCATGATAGCAATCAGTGGGCCTTAACCAGCGTATCTGGCAGCCGGTTTCGTCGGTTTGTTAACCACGATCTTCAGAACTTTGCCCTATTGCAGCAGCGCGCCAAAGAATTTGATCAGCAGATACCCGAAGATTTGGAGCGGCGATCGCTCGGTCGCATTTGGTCGCGTCTGGCCTCTTTACGGCTAGAACCTCAAAATCATCCGGTAGACACCGATCAGGTAACGAAATTAATGATATGGGGTTTAACGGCTCTCTGGCAGTTCTCTAGCCACAACCTGCCCAAACGCTTAATCTATAGCCTTTGGTTTCTGTGGGTGGGGCTCATGCCAGTTTCCCTGGCAAAGCTAGGCATTACCTGGCTTTATGCCCCTCATCTACGACCAAAGTTCGTCGATATCACCATAACCCGGCTACGCGCTCTAGTTAGCTAAAACCCTTTAAGCAACCCTTAAAGATTGAGCTGTAATACACCCTATTCAGAAATACCTTCATGCGTATTGCAATCCTACGTAGAGCCCCAAAAACTTCCGTCAGTATGGATGTCTATGCCGATGGATTAATCAGCGGTCTTAAGTCTGTTCGTCCGGACTGGACAATTTCAGAGTACCATCCAGCCATAAAATTCAGTAGCCCTGATGAATTTCGATGGTTCGATGGGGTGAAGAAGTACCAGGAGCAATACTGGCGTTACCCCAGTAAACTAAGCCACATTGAGGCCGATGTTTTTCACATTATCGATCATAGCGACGGTTATTTGAGCAGATGGCTGCGAAGAACCGAACGCCTTAATGTAGTCACCTGTCACGATCTGATCAATTTAGCTCAGCCAGACGTTTTCAAGGGATGTGCTCGCTTTCCTTGGATGAGCATGGCTTTGTGGAAGTGGGCAGTCGAAGGCATGAACCAAGCAGATCGAGTAGTTACGGTTTCTGCCTACACCAAGCAAGACGCCATAAAGTATTTAGGGATTTCCGCTCAAGATATTACCGTAATTCCCAACGCAGTAGACAAGGCTTTTCGACCGCTACCACCCGATCAAATTCAATCCATACGCCGCCGATATCAGCTTTCAATAGAGACTTTTTGCCTGTTTAATATTGGCTCAAGCAATCCTCGAAAAAATATTTTGACGATTCTAGCGGTGGTTGCAGAACTTAAAAAGCAAGAAGTTCCCATTCATTTTTTCAAAGCTGGGGTTGACTTTAACTCAGCGCAAAAGCAGTTCATTCACTCTCACGATCTGACTTCACACGTCAGCTATGTAGGGCAGGTAGATCAAACTACTCTTATCGAGCTATATAATGCCGCCGATTGTTTGCTTGCTCCTTCTGTGTATGAGGGATTTGGATTCACTATTTTAGAGGCGATGGCTAGCGGCACGCCCGTCATTACTGCGAATGTGACGGCCATGCCCGAAGTGGCCGGAGATGCAGCAATATTAGTAGACCCGCTAAATGTAGAAGAGATTACTCAAGCCGTTCGCTCTCTCTATACCCATCCAGGCGAGCGTCAATCACTTGTTGGTAAGGGGCTAGAGCGATCTAGTCAGTTTACTTGGCAGAGTACGGCTGAGCAGGTTGCGCGAGTTTATGAGCAAGTTTACGAGCAGGCGCGATCGCCGACGACATCTTTTTCGTTTAAGTCTGCAAATCAGTCTTCGTTAGGCGATCGCTGCAAGCAACAACCTTCTGCACAAGAAATCTACGGAGTCAAAAAATAACCTTATGAGTAAAGATTTTAAGCTAGGCGTAGTGTTTACACACCCAACTCAGCACCACGGACCGCTTTGGCGAAAGCTCAGCGAACAGCCAGGGCTCTCTCTAAAAGTGCTGTATCTTTCTGATGAAAACCAGAGCAGCGGAGATAGTCTTTTGGGTGAGGGTGCAAAAGCCTGGGATGTCGATCTGACGAGCGGTTATTCTCACGAATATCTCAAGGATCTCTCGGCTAAAGTGCCCACAAAGCAGTCCAAAACGGTGATTAGTCCTGGGCTGGTTAGCCAGCTCACCAGGCAAAACTTTGACGCTATTTTTATGCAGAGCTTTGTCAATTACTCTTATCGGCTGACGGCGCTGTTGTGCAAGCTACGCGGCATTCCGCTGATTATGCAAAATGATGCTAGCATGATGTCGGATGCTCGCTACAGCAGAAATCGGCTGATTGCGATGGCGTTCCTCTATCCATGGATGAACAACTTAGCTGACTACTGGCTTTCCTGCGGCGATCACAACGAAATTCATCTGCGTCATTACGGCGTTGCCGACGAGAAAATCGTTCGCGGCTGTCATCCTATTGATGGCGATCGCTTCACTCAAACTGTTGCTGCTCATCCCGAAGAAATTCAACAGATTCGCCAAGAACTCGGCTGGGATGAAAACACTATTCTCTACGGGTTTATGGGCAAGTATATTGAGCGTAAGAATCCTTTTGAGTTTATTGATGCGATCGCCCAGGCCCATCAGCGCGATCCCCGCGTGCGAGGCGTTATGTTTGGCGGTGGCGACTTGGAAGCGCCTATCAACGAGCGAATTGCTGAGCTAAATGGAGAAGTGATTAACTACGGCTTTGTTAACCAGTCTAAAATTCCGCTTTATTTTGCAGCGTTAGATGTGTTTGTTGTTTCTTCGTGGATTGATCCCCACCCGCTGGTGGTCTCAGAAGCAATGACGGTAGGAACTCCACCAATTTTGAGCGATCGCTGTGGTAACTGGGGCTATAGCGATACGGTGCGTCACCGAGATAATGGCCTGGTGTATACCTGTGGTAAGCCCGCAGCCCTGGCTGAAGCCATGCTTGAAATGACCGACGCTGAGACACGCCTGCGATATAGCGATCGCTCTAAAGAAGTCTTCGGCGAACAAGATCTCTACTGCGAAGTCAACGCCTTTCTGGAAGTGATTAAGCGGATTAAAGCTAAAAACGGCATGACAACAGCCCAGACACTCACCGCTGTCACATCGTCAAAACCAGCAGACCGCATTCCTGTAAATACTCCCTGACATCTCAATGACATCTCAATGACATCTACGACTCAAGAAGGTTAACGAAACATGAAAGTACTGATGTCTGCCTATTCCTGTGAGCCGGGTCAAGGCTCAGAGCGAGGCGTTGGCTGGAATGTCGCCTGCGAAGTGGCCAAACGTCATGAAGTTTGGGTGCTAACTCGGCCTGATGAGAGTAAAGCGGCCATCGAAGCCGAACTCTTTGCCAATCCAAACCCTAACCTGCACTTTGTCTATTTCACCTTACCCTTTTGGCAAGACAGCGTCCGCTGGGGTCAATCGGGAGCCATGCAGATTCACTATTACCTGTGGCAAATTCAGGCATACTTTGTTGCTCGAAAGCTGCATCGAGAGATCGGGTTTGACGTAGCGCATCATGTTACCTTCGTGAAATATTCTACGCCTAGCTTTTTATCTTTGCTCCCTGTGCCTTTTATCTTTGGCCCGGTAGGTGGAGGCGAGTCTACGCCGAAGGGTTTTGGCCGTGATTTTAGCCGTAAGGCTAAGCTTTATGAGGGGGCGCGATCGCTCTCTCGGTGGATAGGCGAACAAGATCCCTTCGTCCGCCTCACTCTGAGGCGCAGCGCATTTACCCAGGCGACCACCGACGACACAGCCAAACGCCTCTCTCGGCTTGGGGCCAATCAAGTCGAAGTGAGCCCTGCCATTGGGCTGTTTCCAGAACAGATTCACCAGCTATCTCAGTATCGGCTACCAGAAGATGCGCCTATCCGATTTGTCAGCATCGGGCGACTGCTGCACTGGAAAGGGTTTCACCTGGGCCTAAAGGCATTTGCTCAGGCCGGTTTGACCGATGCAGAATTTTGGATAATTGGCGATGGCCCCGAACTCGACCGGCTGCAAGCGCAGGTTAACCAGGACGGAATTGCTTCGCAAGTCAAGTTTTGGGGCCTGCTCTCCCGCTCAGAAACATTTGAGAAACTAGCGCAATGTCACACTTTGGTACATCCTAGCCTTCACGACTCCGGCGGTTGGGTATGCCTAGAAGCAATGGCCGCAGGGCGATCTGTGATCTGCCTGGACTGGGGTGGCCCAGCTGTTCAAGTAACAGACCAAACTGGATTTAAGGTAGCTGCACAGAAACCAGAACAGGCAATTCAAGATGTAGCTGCTGCTATGCAAAGGCTTGCCAATAACCCTGACCTGCGGATAGAGATGGGTAAATCTGGTCGTCAGCTAGTAGACGAAAACTTTAGCTGGACCATTGTCGGCGAACGATTAGATGCACTTTATCAGGTGACAACTGCTAAGCCAGTCCCTGAATAGCTTATAGACGAAGCGGATATAGCTTATCTCAGATGACCTGGCGTTTTCCTTGGATATAGAACAAGTATTGAATCAGACACCTATGCTGTTTTCAATCTGGATGACCACCCCTATTCCATCGCGCTGAATTCAGAAAGGTAACTACTTTGAGATTTAACAACGATTGAAGGGGCTTCAGCATCGAGAAAAATATCAAGTTCTGAACGCGTTCAGAACCGATAGAAAAAATAAGCAAGGTCGAACGAAAAGGATTTTCAAAAGTGGAATATGTAAAAGATGAACTAAAGGTAGCGTATCTGATCCTGGCGCACACAGATGCCAAGCATCTCGAAAAGCTAACTCATACAATTAGCTATAAGGCTCGCATCTTTATTCATTTGGATAAAAAAGTAGGGATGTCGAAAGATTTTTCAGATATAGTGCTTCCACAGTCGGCAGAGTTTATAAAAGAAAGAGTCAAGGTCTATTGGGGAGGGGTCTCCATGATTAGGGCTACAGTAAACTTGATTGAAGCAGCCTTGGCATCAGGTGAAAGTTTCTCTCATCTGGTGCTTTTATCAGGCTTAGACTACCCTATTAAGCCACCTCAAGAAATTTACACCTTCCTCACCAGCCAGCCAAGTAGGCAGTTTATTCGGTTCATTGATTTAGCAGACTCGCCAGTTCCAGAAACAGGTCGTCTATCAAGATACTGGTTCATGGAACCCATTTTTCCATTCTTTGATGACACCTTAATTAGAAGAGTTCTCCGGAAACTGTTTGAATCAGATAGATTACAAAGAAAGCTTAATGAGGATAGAAAGCTAGCGTTTGGTAGCCAATGGTGGGTGATTACGCCTGAATGTGCCACTTACATTCTTGAGTTTGTTAAAAATAATCCGTACCTCTGGAACCTTTACAAGTATTCACATGCTCCAGACGAGCATTTTTTTCATACTATTGTCGCAAACTCTCCTTATATAGAGCAGGCTGGTGGATTTTCTGTTGGCATAAAGTGGCCTCACCACCTGTCAAACTTACACATCGGCTACCTTAATAAGCTGTATTGCGAAGAAAATTTTGAATATCTAAAAGAGTCTGATAAGTTCTTCGCTAGAAAATTCACATCTAACAAATCGTCAAAGCTAATAAACCTGATAGATGCACATTTTAATTCCTGCGCTTCATCGACCCTCTAAACCAACTGGCGTTTGTAGACATGCCGTTAACCTAGCTCAGTGTCTGGCGGACACCGAGCAGGTCAGCCGGGCCACGCTGGTCGTTGGCGAATGGCAGCGCGAGTATTTTGAGAGATCGTTTAAGCTTGAGTCGCCTAAGATTCAGTTAGTCACGGTTGATATTAAAAATAGCGCTCTTGCTCGAAATCAGTGGTTTATGTTTGGGCTACCCAGACTTGCCAAACAGCTCAAGCCAGACGTTATCCATATGTCTTTTCCATTTCCTTTCATCCGGCAGTGGTTCGAGGTGCCGGCGATCGCCACCATTCACGATCTCTACCCTTACGAGTGCCCTGAGAACTTTGGCTATCCGCAGGTCTGGTTCAACCAGCTCTTTTTGCGGCAGTGCATCCGCAGCAGCGACGGCCTCACCTGTGTCTCAAAATGTACGTTAGAAGCGCTTCATGCCCATTTCCCCCAGGTTAAAAACAAGGCAACTGTCGTTTACAACGTCGTAGAATTTTCAGGTAATGAGTCTATTGTTCCTCAGCAACTAGGCGAGCATTTCTCAAATCCTTTTCTGATCTCGGTTGCTCAGCACCGTAAGAATAAGAACCTGGATTTGCTCATTCGAGCCTTCGGCACTTTACTCTGCGCTGATCGGCTGCGGCCCCATACCCAGCTAGTGCTAGTAGGTAGCACAGGCCCAGAAACTCCCCACCTTACCCAACTCGTGAAAGATCTCGATCTTAAAGATAACGTCATTTTCCTATCAGGGTTAGAAGACGAAGAACTGCGTTGGCTTTATGAACAGGCCGATCTGTTTGCGATCCCGTCTTCTACTGAAGGCTTTTGCTTGCCCCTGGTAGAAGCCTTGACGCTATCTTGCCCAGCGGTATGTTCAGATATTCCGATCTTTCGTGAGGTTGGCTCCTCACAGTGCCGATACTTCGAGCTGAACCAGCAGGCCTGCGATAATTTGACTGAGGCAATTTCAGATGAGCTAGCCCATAGGCAAGGACGAGAGAGTCCTGTGAATTTGCGATTTTCTAGAACAGAAATATCCCGACAGCTGCTGAATTTTTATGAACTAGTTAGTGAACATAAGAGTGAAAAGTACCTGGATGGCATAGGGGTGACCAAGCGCGATCTATGAATAGCTATTACCAGATGCTTGCAGAGGGCAAGCGCAAAAGCAGTGGGCAGGTTAGGAACTCGACGCTGATCCTGCTAGGGTTTGCGACTGCTTTCTTTCCACGGCTACTAGTCTCAATGGGGGCACCTTCTGTCATTAACTTTGCGCATTTTGGCATTGTTCCCATTGTTTTTCTCATTGCTATTTTGACTACTAAAACTCGCGATCGCAAAAGAACTCGTCTCGTCTGGCAGATGCTAACCGGCATATTTATTCTCCTCATCTGCATGCTAATCAGCGCGCTGATAAATGGATCAGGCGTCGTCAATATTGCTTTGCAGTTTATGTTTCAATCAGAGCCTTTTATGTTCGTGGCTGCTATCGTTGCAGTTCCTATGGGAGGAGAGAAGTTAAAAAAGTTTCAGTATTGGCTGCTGGGTTTTGCCTCGTTCAATTGGCTGCTGGCGATCGCTCAATCTATTTTGCTACCTCTAGGCATTTATCCAAAGCCCGAGGGAGGAACGCTAGAGGACAATATTGGCGGGGTTTTTGGCGGCGGCGGCGGCAGCGCTGCCAACTACATAGCTTGCACTGTATCGATTTATTTTGGCCTATACTTTTTCAATCAGTTCAAAGAGCTGTCCATCTGGCTGCGAGTCCTGCCGCTGATAGGCGGTGTATACCAAACTCAAGTTTCTGACTCAAAACAAGTGTTTTTAGCGCTGGCCGTCGGTTGGGGATTGCTGGCTGTCACAAAGGTCAAAAGACCAGTGAGGCTGATTATGTATACGACTGTTGGGCTAATTGCTATTCTCACCTTTAGGTGGGCGCTCCTCAACTCAGACGCAGCCTTCCTATCTCCCTACCAGAACTGGATAAACCGACCGATTTGGGGTTGGGATGGACTAGCGGCTGAAACTAAATTTGCGGGTTTCCAAATTATCCCTTCGTATTATAAGAGTCCTTTGAACTGGCTTTTTGGCTTAGGGCCAGGTCACACCGTAAGCCGATTAGGGGGCTGGGTCTTCAGAGACTATGCAGATCTGCTGCTGCCACTAGGCGCTACCGTTCATCCGGCAACAGCAGCGGTATGGGAGGTAGTCGATACTAGCTATCTGCCCAATGAATCTACCGTATACTTTCCTTTGTTTACATGGATGGGGCTTTGGGGAGATTTAGGAGTTGTTGGCATAGGCGCTTATTTGTATCTTGGCTTTATTATTTGGCAAAAAGTTTGCATAGACGACTTTTGCAGGTTTCTCTTGCTTTCTACGGCTAGCTTTGGCTGGATTTTAACCCAAATGGAAGAACCTGGCCATATGCTGACCGTTGCTTGTCTGCTCGCCCTACAGTGGCAAGCAGCTCGGGAGAAACAGCTCATTCAGCGAGCACAGGCACCTGATAAATCGCTATTAGTCTCTTCAAAACTTATCCGCACTTAAACACATATAGAGTGGTCTTATCTTTATAGGCATAGTCAGATCGTGGGCAGACGAGAACTTGTGCCCATGATTGAATTTTATCGAGAAAACTATAACTTTCCAGGCGAGCTGCCTGGCGCTCACCCGTTTTTGAAACATAGCAGGTGCTCATGATGTTCTCTCAAAAGTTGAAAAACAGCACTCACCGATAGGTAGGGTGCTGTTTTATTTAAAGCTCCAAAGCTTACCAGAGAGCAGAGAGTTTCTAGGCTTCTTGACCTTCTCTTACCTGCTTTCGCTTTCGCAACGCAGCTACGCCCATACCGATTAGACCGGGTAGAAGGGCTGGTGTTGGAACAACACCAATGTTGTCAATCTTAAAGCGACCATTTCCACTCTTTTCCCAGACGACACTTGTAATGCTCCCATTAAGACCTGCAACGAGGTCAACATACGCACTGTCTTCCTGCTTGCCAAAAACGGCGTCGGTAAATGACCGGGTCTGAGCAACTTCAAGACTATTCAAAAAGCTTACTGTTACCCTATCGGTTGAATCAGTGTAACCCCAGGCAAAACCAAGATATTTAGCTAGCTAGAAGAATTGGGCCGTGCCTTAACCAATGCCTCGACGGTGTAATAGTAAAGCGTAAAGAGCACACCAGAGAAAATTTGCCCGCCCCAAAACCCGTGCCAAAAATTAAACCACCACGATCCCCAATAGACGTGAGCAATTGTAACCAGCATAAGGCGAGGAATATTAGCAATTAGTGCAATGACAGCCGCCGCCCCAATCAGCCAGATCATTTGTTTGCGGGGTTGCCGATACAGCAAACCCATAAAAAGTCCGGCGGCGGCAATCGTAATGGCCATATCTAAGCCATTGCATCCCCAGCCTACCTCTACGGCCCCCTCCGGAAATGTAATGAACACTCCCTGCTGTGTGGCTGGAAAGCCAATAGCTTTCATGGCTAGTGTTCCGCCCCAGGCCATCGTTTTTTCTAAAAATTGTGGCGGTGTGAGAAGTTCCCATAAGAATCGCGATATGAGACCAATGCGAGGATATACCGTCAGCCCAATGAAGAAAGCAGGCATAAAAAAATTGCTAAAGACGCTCAATCCCCAAGTGCTCATTGCAATACCGACCAAAATGAGCAGCCAGAGTAAAGCCTGAGGCCATAGGGCGTAGCGTAAAAAGGGAAACAGTCCTACGCCTGCGAAAATGAGTAAATGCCCAATTAGACGATCTTCTTCAGAAGCAGACAGGGTATTTAAGACTTTTCTTTTACTCCAAATTTCTAAGCCCGCTAAAAATAGCATGCTTAAAATCAAGAACCAGCCAATTTTACCTTTTAGTGCCTGGGGAATAAGATAGCCCAACCACATGGGTAAATAAGCGAGTCCGGCTACTAACCCTAGTAAGACAATGCGACCGTGATGAGTCTTAACCGCTTTTTGCAATAGCTCAAAGACCGACTTCGACCCAGACTGTTTTAGCCACCGCTGGAATAGCATAAGAAAAACGCTTTGTACTATTTACTACACGCAAAATAGAAAGATAGATGATGCGCGATCGCCTGTTGCGACATTCGCAGATAGGCTTTACGGAACAAACAAGCCTCCTCGCAACTAAAAGGAGGCTTGCTAATTAGCAAAGCAGGGAAACTAAAGTATGAGTTCTAACAAACGAGAATGGTTTTATTTCTACATTTCACATAGAAGAAATTAATTACGCTGAGCTTTTCGAGCGCTAGTCAATCCAAATCTTCCTAGCCCAATCAGACCCATTCCAACAACAATTAAGTTGCCAATACTTGCTAGTCCAGATTTTGTAATTCCGTTCCGCGTATTTTGTTTCAGTTGTTCGGCCTGCGTTGTAATCTGCTGCGCCGCTTGGTCAAGCTGTTCTGGCGTGACGCCGGGAGGCAGCGCCGAATTACCTCTACTATCTTCGATCTGAGTCTGAATCTGCTGTTCTTGAGTGCTAATGTTGTTAATCGTTTGGTCTCTTAAGATCAAGCTATCGCGAATGACTAATACAGACGACAATACAAAGGCAACACCGATGCTTAGAAGAATCAGGGATAGCGGTCGGGTCAAGCGACGGTTGCCTAGCTGACTGTAAAGCAGTAGGGCAGTC
This sequence comes from Nodosilinea foveolarum, assembly GCA_003242035.1. Taxonomy (GTDB): domain Bacteria; phylum Cyanobacteriota; class Cyanobacteriia; order Phormidesmidales; family Phormidesmidaceae; genus Phormidesmis; species Phormidesmis foveolarum. Next base: position 35,536 of record QBMC01000023.1, read on the forward strand.
CCGAACAGTAAGACAATGCTCCGATCGCCCATCTGCTGCAAAAAGCCTATCCGCCAAGGCAAGTCAAAAGGGTTGGGTGGCATACCAATTGCTAACATGTCTACAATAAACCCGGCCACACAAACTAGACCGACAATAAAACAAATTTGTTTGGCACCAAAGCTAACTCCGTTAGCATTCATAGTTTGGTTTTGATAGGGGCCTCGAGGCTTAGAAATACCAGTCATAGTTGGTAGCAGTTGCGACAGAACAATAGGTGAAACGGAGCCTGCCGAAACAATCAGTGACGTCAGGCAGTCTGAATAAGGCAGTGAGAGCAGATCTTGCTGACCTTGAGTACGAGCTAGAAAAATCTACGTTAAAAGATAGATAGCCTAGAACGCATAGAAGTAAGTAGTTTTACTTGTCAGTAGACCTACTTTTTAACTTACTGATCGCTATCTATAGCATCAGGACGAAAGCCCTTTAAGATTGGAAAAGCGCTGATTTCTTCATTCTTCAGCGCTTGAGTTCATCTTTCCTTTAAACACAAAGGCGGGGTGAAGTCTGCCCACTTCACCCCGCCTCACTACTCTACAAACTGTAGAAGCAGACTGTTTACGCTTCTACAGCTTCCTCTTCTTCTGACTTCCGCTTACGAAGCGCAGCGACACCCATGCCAACTAGACCAGGTAGCAAAGCAGGGGTAGGAACTTCTTCGCCTGCTGTGATGTCAGCAGAGAAGGTTGATCCACCAGGGTTGAATGCCAGTCGTCCTTGAGCTGTGAATCCACCTGTCCCACCCAAGTTAGAAGGACGGAATATGCCTGCTATATCGGCTTCAAAAGCTGTCCCAGTAGAACTGATAATTCTCTCTAAGTTGAAAGCACTAAGATCGAAACTAACACTGTTATCCATACCGGTCAACCAATTAGTTATTGGCATAGAGGCTAGTTCCCAAGTATTTTCCCCAGTCTTTTTAAGACCAAAATCTTGAACTGTAATAGCAGTATTAACAGCTCCAAAAATATTACCAGAACCAAAAGGAATACCAATTGTCCCTAACGAAGCATCTGAAAAATCAGAAAAATTGAGTCGGCTAGTGCCTCCAATAACTACATTTGGGTTTTCCAGGCGAGTAGTTCCACCAAGCCCTAGCGTTTTTCCACCAATGGAGGCTGCTTGTGCAGGAGCGATCGCGACGATAGCGGTAGCAGTGCCCATTAGCATCGCACTTAAACTAATTGATTTAAAGTTCATGAGTAAACTTACCTAAAAGTGAACGATTTGATTGAATGCAAAAGTGACTAAACTAGATTGTCTCGCAGGAGTAATTGCTAGATTGTGTCGTCACTTTGGCAGTGCACCTTTGGTAGATGAAGCATTAATTCGTCTATATCTAAGCTATCCTTCAGAAAATTTGTCTGTGCTAAATCACTCAAGTCAATCAAACAAACGCAGAACTTGACCTACAGGTGTTTACAAAGTTCTAACGAAATCGTGGTGAAATAAAAAAAAGCGATGAAGACCTTTTCAAAACTGAAGGATAAACCCTAATGCAGCAGATTTCGAACGGATGGTAGAAGCTATATAAGGATTAGAATGAATGTTTTTCACATCATCATTTAATCCATTGCACCAGAATGGAAGGTTGCAAGATTAGCGCTTCCTAAGCATTCTTAATTCATAGTAGTAACCGTACAGTGATATTGCAACTGCGATCCCAGTAGTTTACCGTAGCTTCAAACAAAAATTCTTCCGTAAAATCGAATTCAAGGATCTACCCGTCCATACCTTACCGATTGTTCGTTTCGTCTAAGTAAACCTACGTAGCTGAACAAATAGACCCAAGCCCACCTCTACATATACATATAGGATATAGCTTTGCTAAAAAACCGCAATTCCTATAGCACTTTTTACACAACGCCGAGCACGGAGAACTGTGCTTCATGTGGAATCTTTTCTCCTTAGTCTAGGCAAAGCCTTCAACCTCACTGCCAGTAAGCGCATCGTTAAATATCATCACATTGTCTACCACGCCAGCGAACCCACTACCGCTATTAGCCCATCATGAAAGCGCGTACCGCCATTGATGTTGCCAATGGCGGTACGCGCTTTCATGGTTCCAAAGCTGCGAGCCATTGCCACTACCAAACTGCCCACCATTCAAATATCCTCGAATAGCACCTTTCCCAACCTGAGAGCCACCATTTAACACCAGGTCAGTTTTAAACCGCAGCGAAATGGTTCTTTCATCGTGCTGCCCGGTATTGATGTCGCTAGAGTTCTTGAGTTGAACCGCATCCTTTTTACCATCGAAGACAATGGTATCTAGCTGTACTTCTCGCATTCGTTCGGCATTACCTACCAACGTTCCAAAGTTGTTGTGACCCTGGGTTGAACTATCTTTTGCCAACCTACCTTCGCTCTCATCAAACTTGAGATGAGAAACTAACTGCTTACCTTTAGACGTTGAAAAAGGAGGGCTAGCTACTGAGGGAGCAACCGTAAGCTGAGCCGTAATGGAAGCTACTTTAGTTGGCATCGCATTAGAAGAGGTGGCGAATTCGAGATTGCCGCCGCCGTCTTTCACCTGAAAGCCAACCTGATTTTGCCGGTGGTCTTTCTTAGCCCTGTTAACTGCAAGAATTGAATTTTTTAGCGTTACATTGTGATTTTTGCTGAACCAGATTCGTTTTTTAGTAATTGCTCAACTCCCCCCAAAAAGGTATGCGAAGAAGGAAGAAAGGTCTTAGT
>QBMC01000240.1 GCA_003242035.1 Nodosilinea foveolarum
GAATTCATCCCATTCTAGTATCTGGAACGATGGATTTTATATAATCCTCGTTCCTAACGTTAATGTCACGGCTCAACAGCGAGAGGCTGATTCGTTGCTCAATTGGTTTGACCAAGTGATTCGCATTCGCAAGCAGCATCCAGAAATTGGCTGGGGCAATTGGAAAATTATTGAGACTGACCAGCCGGGTGTGTTTGCCCACTGTTGCGCTTGGAAAGATAAGACGGTGTTGACGGTGCATAACTTATCCGAGCAAGCCTGCACCGTCACGCTTAAGTCTGGGTCGTCGGGTCATTTGGTGGATCTATTTGGCGATCGCACCTACCAACCCTCACATCCCCAATCCTCACAAAATCCTCAACTCATATCGCTAGAATCCTATGGGTATCGCTGGTTCCGAGTTGAACAGAAAAGCTAGGCTTCAAACCCAATTTATCCCTGCATATCAGCATTATGCCAGACCAAAAAACACCCCAGCCCTATCATCACCTGCCTGAACAGGAAGTGACTGATTTTTTTAGCAGCAGCCCAGATCAAGGCTTAACCGCAGCAGAGGTTGCCAGCCGCTACGAAATTCACGGACGCAATGAGCTTAAATCTAAACCGGGTAAGCCAGCCTGGTTGAGGTTTCTGTTGCAGTTCAACGAGCCACTGCTTTATATTTTGCTGATTGCCGGGGCGGTTAAGGCACTGCTCGGCTCCTGGACAAATGCCGCCGTGATTTGGGGGGTGACGGTCATCAACGCGGTGATTGGCTATGTGCAAGAGTCGAAAGCTGAAGGGGCGATCGCCTCTTTAGCCAAAACCGTCACCACCGAAACCACCGTCATTAGAGCAGGAGAAACGCTGAAAATTTTGTCGGGAGATTTAGTCCCTGGCGATGTTGTCATGCTCGCTTCGGGAGACAAAGTTCCTGCCGATTTACGACTGCTTAATGTACGCAGCTTACAGGTAGACGAATCCGCACTAACCGGCGAATCATTACCCGTCAACAAATCGATCAAAGCGTTGCCAGCCGACACACCGCTGGCCGAACGCACTAACATGGCCTACGCGGGCAGCTTTGTGACGTTGGGGCAGGGCACTGGTATGGTTGTCGCCACGGCAACGGCTACTGAAGTCGGCCAAATCTCTCAGTCCATGGCAGGGCGCGTGAACCTGACCACGCCGCTGACCCGCAAATTTGCCAAGTTTAGCCGCACCTTGCTCTACGCAATTTTGACGGTCGCGACCCTGACGTTTGCCATTGGGCTAGGCCAGGGAGAATCTTGGGCGTACATGTTTGAATCAGCGGTTGCTTTGGCAGTGAGCGCCATTCCAGAAGGCTTGCCTGCTGTCGTCACGATTACGCTGGCCATCGGCGTCAACCGGATGGCGCGGCGTCATGCCATTATTCGCAAGCTGCCAGCAGTCGAAGCGTTGGGCGGGGCTACCGTAATTTGCTCTGATAAAACCGGCACGCTAACTGAGAACCAAATGACGGTACAGGCTATTTATGCTGGCGGCCAGCACTACCGCATCAGCGGCAGCGGCTATAGCCCCAATGGAGAGATTACGCTGAGCGAAGCTGAGCTGCAAAATGAAGCTGCGCCAGTAAACAACAGCCCTGCATATAGCACTGCGCATAGGTCACTCGAAAACAACTTACCGCCTGCTGTGAGAGATTGCTTAACTGCCGGAATACTATGTAATGATTCTCAGCTAGAGAAAAAGGGAGAAACTTGGTCAGTAGTCGGCGATCCGACAGAAGGGGCGCTGATTGCGGCTGCGGCTAAAGCTGATTTGAACCAGGGCAAGCAAGCAGCAGCCAACGCTCGGTTAGATTCGATTCCATTTGAGTCTCAGTATCAATATATGGCGACGCTGCATGATGCGGCATCTCGAATTATTTATGTGAAAGGATCGGTAGAGGCGCTGCTAGAGCGCTGTTCTGGGTCAGTCAATGAGCAAGGCCAGCACGTTGATCTAGATCCAGAAACAATCCGTCAGAAGGTCGAAGCAATGGCCGATAAAGGGCTACGGGTGCTGGCCTTTGCTAAAAAAGAGGTAGGCTCTCATCAACATGCCATAGACCATAAGGACATTGACTCGGAACTGGTTTTCTTAGGATTGCAGGGGATGATCGACCCACCGAGGCCCGAGGCGATCGCCGCCATTAAAACCTGCCAGTCGGCTGGCATCCAGGTCAAAATGATCACGGGAGATCACATTACCACAGCGCGGGCGATCGCTCAGCAAATGGGCATTCAAAAAAATGGAGAGATACTAGCCTTTGAAGGACGGCAAATCGAGTCGATGGACGACGCTCAAATTAAGCAGACAGCCGAGGCAGGCAGCGTATTTGCCAGAGTCGCGCCCACCCAAAAGCTGCGGCTAGTAGAAGCGCTTCAGCACAGCGGCGAAGTCGTCGCAATGACCGGAGATGGGGTCAACGATGCCCCGGCGCTAAAGCAGGCCGACATTGGCATTGCCATGGGTAAAGGTGGCACCGAAGTTGCCAGAGAATCAGCCGATATGCTCCTAACCGACGACAACTTTGCCTCAATTGAAGCGGCCACCGAGGAAGGACGCACCGTTTATCAAAATCTGCGCAAGGCGATCGCCTTTCTGTTACCCGTCAACGGCGGCGAGTCAATGACCATTTTCATCAGCGTTCTGCTCGCCAGAGATCTGCCTATTCTCTCGCTCCAGGTGCTCTGGCTAAACATGATTAATTCTCTCACTATGACTGTCCCGCTGGCGTTTGAACCTAAAACGCCAGGGCTGATGCAGCAACCACCGCGAAATCCTCAGGAGCCTTTAATCACGGGCAGGCTACTGCGCCGAATTGTGCTCGTTTCTATCTTTAACTGGGTTCTGATTTTTGGCATGTTTGAGTGGGCGCAAGAAACAACAGGAGATATTGCCGTAGCTCGCACGATCGCGATTCAATCGCTGGTGTCGGCTCGAATTGTTTATCTTTTGAGCATTAGCCAGCTATGGAGTAGCATAGGGGATTTCTTACATCGCCGAACCTCTTCTATTGCCAATACTCCCATTTTACTGGTCGGAATTGTCGGGGCCATTGTCTTGCAAATTGTCTTTAGTCAATGGAGCGTCATGAACAGACTGTTTGAAACAGCGCCCTTGACATGGAATCAATGGGGTATTTGCCTATTGGCCATGGTGCCAATGTACTTGATGACAACCCTCACCAACGCCGTCGATCCGCCTCAAGCGCAACTTAGTAGAAAATAGGACTCACACTCGCGGGCGATCGCGCATCGGCAGCTCAATTTGAAACGTCGATCCCTTCTGCTCAATGCTGGTTGCCTGAAGTTGTCCGCCGTGGGCCTGCACGACTTGCTGGGCGAGCGATAGCCCCAGGCCAAAACCATCGCGATCGCTCGTGCGTTCGGCATCAACCCGATAAAAGCGATCAAAAACATAGGGTAAATCTGCGGCGGGAATGCCCACACCGGTATCAACCACTTGTACAACCACCCAGCTCGAATGCCTTTCCAATCGCAGCCACACTGTTCCCCCGGCTGGTGTGTATTTGCAGGCGTTGTTCAGTAAGTTTTCTACAGCTTGTTTTAAGAGATCAAGATCGCCCCATATTTCAACCGGTCGCTCAGGAATATGGACAATGAATTTGATATTTTGAGTTTTGGCTTGGACGCTATAGTCAACCGCTAGCTGCTCTAAAAAAGTGCTGAGATCGATTGGTTTGAGCAATTCTGGCGCTAGCTGTCCCTGATGTCTAGCGAGCAGCAGCAGGTTGTTTACCAAATGCTTCATCGACTGGGTACTGTCGATAATATTTTCTAAAGAGGGGCGAATTTGAGGACACTCAGAGGCCATCATCAGAGCAACTTGAGCGTTGGTTAGGCTGGCAGAAAGGGGCGATCGCAGCTCGTGAGAGGCGTCGGCGGTGAAGCGCTGTAGCTGCGTGTAAGCCTGACGAATCGGCTGCATTGCCATTCCACCCAAATACCAGCCTGTAAACCCAATCAAGACCAGAGCGACAAGCACACTCAGCATCAGCGCTAGCCGAAACTGCTGAAGATCAGCTTGAAGGCGGGTCAAAGGAATAGCTATTTGAAGATAGCCAATCAGTTCATTCTCTTCGTACACCGGAAACGTGAGCTGACGGAGCCACTCGCCTGCCGCTTGTGACTGTCCATAGGATCGATCAGGCTTAATGGTACGGAAGCCGGGAGAGATATCGATAGTTTCTGGCGGCGGTGAACCAAAAAAATGCTGGAGCTGACGGCGAGAGTCGTACCAGCGCACATACAGTATTTCTGAAACCAGCGGGCGCGAGGCGTTGCCCAGGAAGGGGACATTCTCTAGCTCGACCTGTGGGCCATCTGCCGACAGGTCATATTGAAGGCTAGCCGCTATTAATCTTGTCTTTTTGCAGAGGAGCCGGTCGGTTGCCTCCATCCTATCTTCAGCCCTAAGGTAGTAGGTCGCCCCGGCAAACAAAATCAGAATACTGCCCATCGAGAGCGTAAACCAAAGGGCCAGATTGCGGCGGCTGCGGTTGAACATTGTTAATGAGGGCATTGCTCACTGGCGGGCCGGAGCATGGGACAAGACATCGGCTGGGAGCAGCCGATACCCCATGCCATAGACTGTTTCAATCCAATCAGAGGCACCTACTTCTTGTAAGCGTTTGCGCAGCTTACGAACCAAAACGGTAATCGCATTACTCTCGGGTTCTGTGCCCCACTCCCACACTGCTTGCTCAATTTGATCGCGCGTTAGCACTTGCCGGGGATGGCGCATGAAGTATTCCAAAAGCTGAAATTCTCGGCTAGAAAGCGCCGAAATAACGCCTTGCCGCTCTATCGTCAGGGTATCTATGTAAAGATTGAGATCTGCGACACAAATAGTATCTGTTTGATAGAGGGGCGATCGCCTTAGCAAGGCTCGCACCCGTGCCATAAATTCAACAATGTCGATAGGTTTGACCAAATAGTCATCTGCGCCTGCATCCAGCCCAGCTACTTTATCAGGCGTAGCATCTTTAGCGGTAATCATCAAGACGGGCGCTACTTTGCCCGCCGCCCGGTAGCCCTGGCACAAGATTAGCCCACTAACGCAAGGGAGCATCCAATCTAGAATGAGCAAGTCATATTCTTTCTCTGATAATAGCCAGCGGGCAGATTCGCCATCGCCTACGCCATCTACATTGTGACCTGCCTGACAAAGCACTGTTTGAAGCGGCATTCGCTGCTTTTTATCGTCTTCCACTAGCAGGATTTTCATCGTTATAACAGCAACAGGGCGATAACCAAAAGAGTACAATCAGAATAGAGGAGCGGCGATCGCTCGATGTCTACCGTTAGTAAGATAGTCATTTGCTATCTAGGGCGTGTCATCAATTAAGCCAAGTCACAGAAGCGGCGAGATAAACAGCCCCT
>QBMC01000241.1 GCA_003242035.1 Nodosilinea foveolarum
TCTGAGAAGGCGGCTAGAAGCTCTATCTGTTCACCCGCCGATACGGACTCAACTCTATAAGTAACGGCCGATACGGTTTCTGTGGATAATCCCATATGAAGTCCAAAGTAGAACTAGCAGCTTTACTTTAGCTCACTTCGTTGAAAATGAAATAGCCCTGGGAGAACCCTATTTCGCCAGCGGTTCTAGCGCCTTAGCAATTTCCTCAGTAGTTGCATTTTCCAGAAAAAACCGCCCATTCGGGGTTACGATCAGCACTTTTTCTATTCTTTTCACATCCTGCCGTTTTTTGTAGGCTAAGTACCACTTTCGAATTTGTTCTGCGATCGCCATCGTACCGCCAACCAACCCCACCACCGTCGCAATCACCGTCAACCCACCATCACGAGTCACCTCCGCATCAGCCTCATACTCACCGTTGATCCCCTCAATCTCAAACAGCGCCCGAGCAGCCTCCACCGCCGCCGCCCCTTCAATCGAAATCCTAATATCATTCATGGTCGTTTACTTCCAGATAGCAGATATATCGCTGCCTTGTCTCAAACACTTCTACACTAAAATAAGATGTTATTAAGTAAGCATTTGCAGTTATAAAAGCCGCCTGTACAGATCGCCGCCCAAAGTCATATGGATGCGCTGCGGAAACGCACCCACTCCGAGAGTTGAGGAGCTAATACGCTCTAGATCAGAAGCAATTGACACGCTGCTAACTAACGATCAGTTGCATTGCTTAGAGTTGTTCTAGTAGCCGCCTAGCCCTCATATTCTTCTGGCTTTGGATCTATCGGCACTCTCCACTCACTCGCAGATCCTAATTCACTAATTGTGTCTTTGTGCGCAGCATACAGGTTTGCTAATACCGCATTAATCTGTTCTTCCGAGCAGGTTTCCATCAGTGCGCCCAAAACCTCAGCCGCATTCGCCGCGCTCTGGCCCAGAAAGGGACTCAACCCCCAAACATCTTCCACCCACTCCTGAGCGCCCTCACTTTCGAACATAAAATCGTAGAGGAGTTTTTGGGCGGTTTTGCGGCTCACAGTCATGGGGTGCGGTCTACCTGATAAATTAAAGTTGTCTCTAGCCTATCGTGCGATCGCACCCCATGATCAGCCATCATCTCCCCAGTTGTCGCATTCAAAATTACAGACAAACTGTTACAAGGCACATTCCAAACCAGCTTGCGCCACTGATAGAACACAGCCGACTCTGCTCATCGTACGCACCCAACAGCAACCGTCCATAGCCCAAATGCTAGATGTGACCAGGGCCAAGTTTATTGGCGTAAATAAAATAAAGACCGCCAATAATGTTCAAAGTCACTGCGCAGCAAAAAATGAACGTCGCAGCCCGACTGACTTAGCCGCCCACCAAAATAGCCCCCAATAGCACCGATTCTAACAACGGCATATCGCAAACGACTCATTTTATTGCTCGACAGAAGATTCGGAAATTGAAGACTTAGAGATTTGGACTAATGCCCACTGCGCTCTAGCCTGAACAGCGGGAGTCTCGTCTTGTTGTGCGCGATCGCCCAACCCTACCAAAACCGGCGCAATCAAATCATCAAATCCATAGCGCACTGCCGCCGCCGCCACCCCTTTCAATCCGACAACAGCTCCATAGCGCACCACCCACTCCGGATCTTCTAGCACCTTTAGCAAAGTATCTCTCGCTTTCATCTGTGCCTCTCGCCGCTCAGCATCGGCCATCTTCTCCCACTGAATCGCGCCTAACCCCCGAGCAGCAGCCCTACGCACGCTCAGCGAAAAATCCTCAGCCGCCGTCTCCCGCACCAAATCCAGCCCACGCGGATCGCCGATTCCCGCCAGCACTCGCAGCGCCCAGGCCCGCGCCCCATAGTTATAGCCGTCAATCTGCGCTAGCACCGCCGAAGCCGCAGGCGTCCCAATCTTAATCAAACCCTCTACCGCCGCCACTGCCGCCCCCGGATTGTTGTAACCCAACACCCGAATCAGCATATCCGTCGCGCCCGTATCTTGCAGCTCAGCCAAAGCCTCCACCGCATCAACCATCCCCTGCGCAGAATCAGCCGACTCCACCGCCTGAAGTCTCGTTTCTAAAAGCGTAGAATCCACCATTAATCCAATAATTGCAAACAACAACTTACAGCAGCGAATCCATCAGGGCCATCACCTCACAAGCCTCATCCGAGAGCAGCTTACCCGAGCGCGAAATCTGCTTTTCTAGCAAACCCTTCATCGCAATCAGCTTAATGCTATTCTCTGCCAGCGTATCTGCGATCGCCGCCGCCGCTGGCAAATAGCCCACCTCACCCAAATCCAACAGCGCAGAACGCCGCAACTGCAAATCGTCGCAGCGCAGCGTGTCAAGCAACGCCTGAGTGTAATGCCCTTCTCCCGTCAACTGATACATTGCCCTTGCAGCCGCATTCTTGACCTGAGGCACCTCATGGGCTAAAAAAGGCGCGACTATCGCTCCGGTCTCGGCATTTCCTAAGCTGCCTAACGCTTCTAAAATCGCATTGTAAGGCTGCACCAAATGAGGCTTACTTGGCACCTCCACCGCAGCGTCAACGCCGCCCTCAAGCAAAACAACTAAAGGCACAACACTTTCTTTGGCATTCAAAGACGCTAAAGACTGAGCCGCCGCTTCGCGTACATAGTAATCATCGCATTTCAGGCAATCTATCAGCGCAGGCACAGCCGATGAATCTTTCAGCTTACCCAAAGCTCTCGCCGCATTTCGCCGCAGCGGATAGCCGCCGTCGGTGTCGCGATTATCCTCATCTTGTAGCGCCAGCAATAATGCTGCGATCGCCTCTGGTTCATCCACTTCAAATCGCCCTAGCCACCAGGCCGCATAGTAGCGATCGCTCTGATCGTCCCTTTGATTAAGGTTAGCAATCGCCTGCGCCGCCGTAAGCTGAGGTGCAGCCGCTCCTGATGCATACTGATGTGGAGAAGTCATATCTTCGCAAAGTCGAGAAATTTGCTTGAAAAAATCTGCTCAAAAAGAGCCGCCAATAACAAACCCAGAGAAACAAACAACCACTAGAACATTCCAGTAATCGCATATCTCTCTGGGTAAAAATTGAGGGTCAACCGCCTGCATATGCAGAGGCTAAAACGCCAATTTAGTTAGCTGAGGACGTTAATCGCGTAGTTGAGGTAGCTGTTCGCTTCAGTCGCAGCATCACCGCTCAAACCGTGGTTTTGCTTGATGTGCTTCAGCGCTTCGATGTACCAGCTAGGAGACAATTCAAAGGTCTTGTTGATTTCAGCAAGGCCAGAAACTAGGTAGTCATCCATGGGGCCAGTACCGCCAGCGATTAGGCAGTAGGTGACCATCCGCAGGTAGTAGCCGATGTCGCGGACGCACTTCTCTTTACCACGCTGGTCAGCAGCGTACTGAGGACCCTGCATTTGAGTCGTGTAAGGGAACTTGCTGTAAACCGCTTGAGCAGCGCCGTTAGCTAGGCTATCCGCGTTTTGAGTCAGCTTACGAGCTGCTTCTAGGCTAGCGCCTGCTTGCTTAAAGCGACCAAATGCAGTCTGCATTTCAGTGCTGCTAAGAAAACGGCCCTGAGAATCAGCCGTCGAGACTGCCTCGGTTAGAGGAGTTTTCATCGTTTAGGATCTCCTAAAATTGATTTTTGACAATTTACTTGAATAAGTAGCTCAGTGCTGGGCTACCTAAGTTTTGAAACAGCCAGCCTTTGAGACTAGCCAATTCATTCAGCCTATCCAACAGCAGAAGCTGCCCGGTCAAAGTAACCACCGATTTCGCTGTACAAGCTGCTGCAGTCGCCGTTAGTAACATTGCTAGGATCTTTAACAATCGCCAAAGAAGCTTCCTTCATCTTCTGAACGCCAGCGGCGACGGAAGAACCAGGGGTGCCCAAAGCAATATAAGTCTCGCGCAGTCCGTTGAGGCATCTGTCGTCTAGCACGCTAGCGTCGCCAGAGAACACGGCGTAAGTGACATAGCGCAAGATGATTTCCATGTCGCGCAGACAAGCAGCCATGCGACGGGAAGTGTAAGCGTTGCCACCGGGCTGGATGAGCTGAGGCTGCTCTGCGAACAGAGAGCGGGCAGCATTAGCCACAATAGCGGAAGCGTTGTTAGTGATACCGTTAACGGCATCCATTCTTTTGTTGCCGTCAGCGACCATCTGATCGAGAGCGTCTAGCTGTGAAGAGCTAATGTATTCGCCTCGTGAGTCGGCTTGGGAGACAACCTTTGCAAACGCATCAAACATAGATCTGAATTCTCCTAGTATTTGACCATCAGAATCGGCCTTGGGGAGGACGCTCTGAGGTTGGGTTTTGGTTAAAGCCCGTCACGTCGCTGCCGCCGCGATAAAGCCGGACAAGCCGAAGTTTACGGGGCAGTTTCGTCGGGATGAGCAACTGCGCTAGATGACCTGAGAACCACTTTCGAAACCACTGCATATTTACTACAGGATCTCTCAAAGGGGTGGGTTCAACCATCGCAATTCACTGTTCCCTCATTTAAAGAGTAAAACGTTTACGGTGCGAATCTAAGAAAGTTCAAGAAAGTTCACAAAGAACAAATTTGACTCAAACTACTGGTAAACCGGGTTTTTTGACTTTCTATCTTCAACCTAAAACGAGCAGAAAGCCTTAAAAACCAGAGTAAATGCCGAACGTTAGGCAGCGATCGCCACACGCGGATCTTTCTCTAAGTCGAACAAAAAGCCGGGAATGTATTCTTCTGTCCATTCGGGGCCATAGAACCGAGTGAGCATTCCTCTAGCCGGATCTTTTTCGGCCCGGTAGCGAGCATAGCTGAGCTGAGACTGTTTGATGGCTGCTAATCGCTCGGGGTCGGTAACAGGCTCTGCCTGCTCCACAAACCCAATGTAAGCCTCTAAATAGTCCTGAAATGCTTGAAATACGTGAGTTTCTACATCGGCAGTTTCGGCAGGGCGCGTCCAGAGAAAAGCAGGGGAGAAAAAGGCTTGGGCTTCTTCTGGAAAGTCGCCGCCCCAGGGCAAGTCTTTTTGATAGCGCTGGAACATGCCCATAACTGGCGCGCTGTATTTCGCCTGATACGCCTCGGTTGGAAATAGCGGCTGCATGTCTATCGCAATTAGATGACCGCCGGGTAGCGTCACTAAGTCTGCGCCAAAGAAAGGCAAATCGTAGTTCAGCTCTGGAAAGATGACGAAGTTGGGTAGTTTCTTACAAAGAAGATACCGCCAAATTAGGGCGAATGAGAATATCCCATTTGGGCAGGAGCGGATGCC
>QBMC01000242.1 GCA_003242035.1 Nodosilinea foveolarum
GCTGCCAGTTTAGTCTAGACACACTTAAACGTATATTTAGAATGAAATAGCCCTGCTAGTTGATGCTGCCGCTAACAGATTAGAAAGAGCCGAAAAAGACCTCAACTACTTGAGCGTAAAAGTGCTACCCGGCATCGCAACTCGCTACGACAAAGAAAGCGACCAATACGAGATGGTCGGCGGCATTAAGCCTAGCGAACGAAAGCGTACAAAGCGTCAAATCGCGTAATTTGCTCATGGGCCTTTCTCACACAGCGCTAAGAGCACTTACTTTTTGCTGTAGTGTTTGAGGCTCCACCCCTGCCATCTCTAGTATCTCAGGAATCAAATCTTCTCTACGTACCGCCATCATATGTACGCCCTGGCAAAGCTGCCGCGCAGCCTGCACCTGCTCCGCCGCAATCTTCATCCCTTCTCGCAGCGGCTCATCCGCAGCCTCCAATCGATCAATGATGTGCTGAGGAATGTCTACGCCAGGGACGCAGCGGTTGATAAAGGCGGCGTTTTTAGCCGACTTGAGCAGGAAGATTCCGGCCAGGATAGGGCGATCGCACCCCACCGCAATTTGATCCATAAACTTCTCTAGCTTGTCAAAATCCGAGATTAGTTGGCTCTGAAAAAACTGCGCCCCCGCTTCCATCTTCTTTTCAAACCGACTCTGCAAACCAGACCAGCTCCGAGACTGTGGATCGACCGCCGCCCCTGCAAAAATATCTAGCGCCCCGTCAGACATGTGCTTCTCATTCAGGTCAACGCCGCTATTAAGCTGACGAATCAGGCGCAACATGCGAATAGAATCTAGCTCATGAACAGATTTGCCCTTAGGATGATCGCCCGCCTTAATCGGATCGCCCGTTAGCGTCAAAATATTGTTCAACCCCAAAGCATGAGCGCCCATCAGGTCGGCTTGTAGGGCTATAGCATTGCGATCGCGTCCCGTCATCTGACAAATCGGCTCCACCCCAGCCTGCTTTAACAACACCGAACAGGCCAGCGCCGACATTCTCAGCACCGCCCGACTGCCATCAGTCACATTCACCGCATGTACCCAGTCCTTCAGGTGGCCTGCCATCTCTAGCATATGGCTAGGGTCTCCCCCTTTTGGCGGCATTACCTCAGCCGTTACAATGAACTCGCCAGAACGAGCAGCCGTGCGCAAACGATGTTGAGGCGCGATTGCGATCGGCGAACCAGCTTGTCCGTTGAGTGCAGCGTTCATAAATAAGATAGGGCTTTAGGACTTAAAGATTATCTTACCTAGTTTCCCCATCTACGGCGGTTATAGCCCACGATTGAATTTAATCATCCATCGGAGTGGCGGGTGTTAAACGGACGGAATAGCTCTGTTTAATTAACGTCGAACAGAACGATTATTGAACAAATCCCATCGCTGCTTTTACTTTCGCTAAGGTTGGAGCCGCGATCGCCTGAGCCTTGGTCTTACCGTCAGCGAGCACCTGATTCAAGTAGGCGCGATCGCTCATCAAATCATGGTACTTTTCCTGAATCGGTCGCAAAGCCTCCACCGTCGTCTCCGCTAACAGCGGCTTAAACTGCCCCCAGCCCATCTCCTTGCACTCCGCCGCCACCGCTTCTTTACTCTGGTTAGAAAGGAGCTGATAGAGACTCAGCAAGTTGTTGCATTCTGGCCGCTCCGGATTGTCAAACTCTAGGCCGCGCGCCGGGTCAGTCTTGGCCCGCTTAATCTTCTTCGTAATTGCCTGCGGATCGTCCGTCAAATCAATCCGACTCTGATCGGACGGATCGGACTTAGACATCTTTTTCGTCCCATCCGTCAAACTCATTACTCTAGCGCCCGCCTTGCGAATCAGCGGCTCAGGAATCTTTAGCACCGGCTTCTCTTCGCTGCCAAACTGAAAATTTACCCGAGCTGCAATATCTCTGGTCAGCTCTAAGTGCTGCTTTTGATCTTCGCCCACCGGCACGCTATCCGGCTCGTACAGCAAAATATCAGCCGCTTGCAGCACCGGATAATCCATCAAGCCGATGCTCACATTATCGCCCTGCTTCACCGCCTTCTCCTTAAACTGAATCATCCGCTCCAGCCAGCCTAAAGGCGTCACACAGTTAAACAGCCACGCCAGCTCGCTGTGCTCAGGTAGCTGCGACTGAATGAAAATCGTAGACTGCGCCGGGTCGATTCCACAGGCAATATAGGTTGCCGCCACCTTAAACGTATTCTCTGCCAAAACAGCCGGATCGTGAGGCACCGTCACCGCGTGTAAATCCGCCATAAACAAGAAGCATTCGTGGTCGGACTGCATCTCTACCCAGTTACGAATCGCACCCAGATAATTACCCAAATGCAGGTTGCCCGTAGTTTGAATGCCTGAGAGAATGCGTGGCTTGCTCATAAAAGGAGTAGGAAATAGGGTCGCCCTAATTTTAGGCGACTGGCTTCACGGCGTCTATATTTTATCGCGTTACTGAATTTCAGCTTGAATCACAGACTCATCCTGCGGCCCTAACGTCAGCGCCAGCGGTCTTTCCTTTTCAAACGCCTTTACCGCCTGCCGATAAACGTCGTAATCAGTCGGCAGTGTTTTGGTCTCGCCCGCCTGATTGAACGTCAGCTTAAAATCTACCGACTTCACCACTTCCGCCGGACGCGGCGTTTCGCCTGGGCGCTGCCGATCTTCTATTTCCTCCACGCTGGGCTGTGGCGGCAGCACTGGCCACCACAGCCCTTTTTCATCTGGGCCTGAGCCTGCTGCCTCGGGTCGAATGCCGTTGCGATTTACTACCTGCGTAGACTCAAACTGCTCCAGACGCCGATCATTCGGGCGATCGGGCGTGTTGCCCCGAGGCACATACTCTATTTGCCAGGTATAGGTGGTTGCAGCGATCGCCTCAAAATCTGCCGTCGCCTCCGAAGCGCTAGTATTGACCTGCGTACAGCCCACCGCCCCTACAGAAACGAAAACAGCGCTCACTATGGGGATTGCAGCGTTAATCCAAGCGGAGTGACCAGCTCGAAAGTTCATTTTTATACAGCCTTAAATTATGCGTTACTAGCTTAGCGCTCAGTGCCGCTATAGCAAACGCCAGATATCTTCGCACCGCTAATTTGTAGCATTTGCTAGCTGCGCTGAACGATGGCTAATTAAGACAGCCAACTAAGACGCCTCAGCCGATGGAAAGCGATGAGCGACATAGGTCAAGATATCTCGCAAAACGCCAGTTGCCCCGTGATTATCTAGTCGAACAACGTCGCCTTTAAGCGCATCTTTGTCTCTGAGCTGCATCACAGAATCGTGAAGCTTGTGGGAGATATATCCGGTAATAACAAATACAAAATCACAGTTTTTAATTTTTTCTTTAACCTGTCTTCTATCCGAAGTGTGCTCGTGACTAAGCTCGTGCAGATGTCGTTTCTTCAGGCCGTGCGCCTGCTGTAGTTTTTCAATTACATGGTGGCGGGTGTTGTCGTGCCCCCCAACTAATGCAATCGAAACCTCAGATAAATCTACGCACTTCAGCACGTCTGGATTGATATCATTTGGCGGAATTTTATGGTCATGAGTCGGCGATTTGCCAGCATTGGAAGGTTGAGGCTGTTGATAGGTCTGGCGGGCTAAAGATGCTTCGAGTACAGCAATTTCGCCCGTGAGCTGAACGTTCTCACGTTTTTCGTTTTCTAGCGCTAGGGTGAGGTTTTCTGCCTGAGCCGAAAACCTTTTTTCGTCATCGTCAGCGAGTTTAACCAGTTGCTTGATTTCTGTTTCTAGGTCTTGTAGCTGCACGGCCAGTGTAGATTGTTCGACGGTGAGTCGTTCATTGCAATCTACCGCGATCGCCCATTGTTCTTCAGCCTTTTGCTGGGCTACAGCCAGCACCCCAAAGCGTTTTTGAAGCTGAACGTATTCACTTTGAAGCTGTTTTTGGCGCTGAGTAATGCGATCGCACGTTTGCTTTAGCTTCTGGTGGCTCTGTTCTAGGCAGTCTTGCTGACGTTGTAAATACTCGCAGTCGGCTCTAGCTAGATGCAGCTTTTTAGTCAGACTGCGCTTAGCCTGCCGATCTTTTCCGATAGCCCCATCTAGAAATAGCTGGAGCGGTTGAATAATAAATTCAAACATTGGCCCTCCGAAGGTCAGAGATGATGTCAGGTTAAAGCTATAGAATCAGCTCAATAAAGAGCATTTACGGCAGCGCCTATCAAAATAGACACCCGCCAGCCTCCTTACTTCTATTCAGCATAACGAGAACATCATGGTGGCCTGCTGCTTCCGCTGACTTTCAGGGCGTTTCTATTAATTAGTTTAAAAGAATTTACTTAGCTTAATGTTGATTGGTTATCTTTGATACGGGGTTGCTCTTGTATGTAGTTGCTTTTGCAGGATTGCCCTACCTTACTGCTCAGGGGTGCGAGGCAACCTGATGAGATTACGTGTAGGCCGATCCTCTACCCCCATACCCAGAGGCTTTAGAAATAATCCGCCAGTTGTCGGCATCACTGACAACAAGTTCAATTTGTTTTAAGGGAACAAACCGGGCAACGTAAACCCTACCATTCTGCTCAGCGACATAGCTCTGCCAGGGCACGTCTGCACCTTCTGGGGCGCTGATCGCACTAGGCAAGCAAATGGCCCCAATTTGCTGAGTCTTCCTAGTGCTTTTGTCGTATATATTTAGATGCAGTCGCTCGGAACCTTGAAACACCCTAAAGCTCCTTTTCGGGGTTTCGAAGAAAAGCCGAGTGTTTTCTTCTGTTGCCACCTCCAGCTCTTTCCCGCCGCCTGCTGGTTCATCTTTGATGACAATCACATCATCTCTTACCCAGCCAAGTTCGTTAGCCGTGCCATAGCTAATTTTGTACCAAGTGTGCCCTCCACTATCCGGCGCTGCTGATGCCTGAATAACGCGGACTTGAGTCCCCTGAGGTAGATCTGTTTTCCAATTACCGTCTGCTGCGTGTCGAATATTAACGCTAGTGATAGAGCTGTTGTTGGATTTTAACGTTCCTGTTCTGGTTCTAGTTCCTGTTGTCATGGCGTTCTTCCTAATCATGGCTTGTATTTCTGAACCCCCCAGTTAGCCTCGTTCTATTCTATATCTGCCCCACCCCCTCAACTGATGGGTTATTCAATTTCAAGATTAGGATCAGCCTGTGAGGAACTTATGAGTTGACTTTGAGTAATTACGATTATTCTTTGCGAAATACTATCCAGCCCTTTCAATGTGCCTTCTTTTCTTCTTTAGCTTTGGCGAGTAAGCGAGCG
>QBMC01000243.1 GCA_003242035.1 Nodosilinea foveolarum
GAATTCATCCCATTCTAGTATCTGGAACGATGGATTTTATATAATCCTCGTTCCTTACTATGACTAAATCATGACTAAAACTCTAGCTAAAACGCTCTCATTAGCCGTCAATGGCGATCGCCTCAATCAAGCTCTCGAAGACCTCGCCAAAATCGGCAAACAGCCCGACCATACCATCAAGCGTTTAGCCTTTTCTACTGAAGATATCGCCGCTCGCACCCAGCTCTGTGAATGGATGGAAGCAGCCGGGATGACCGTGCAAATTGACGCCGGGGGAAACATCATTGGCCGCTATCCGGGGCGCGATCCTGAGACGGCGGCGCTAGCAACCGGCTCCCATATCGACACGGTATTTTCGGGTGGCCGTTTTGATGGCTCGCTCGGCGTTATGGCCGGACTAGAAGTAATCAGAGTCTTTCAGGAAAACGACTTTAAGCTGCACCATCCGCTCGAACTCATTGCCTTTGCCGACGAAGAGCGGACAATGATAGGCGCAAAAGCCATGGCCGGAACCGCCCTCGGCGATCCCGAACGCTACGATACCGTCAACGATGAACCTATTCAGACCTGTTTGGAAAGAGCCGGGGGCGACTGGAATAATTTGTCTTCAGCCCACCGCTCCCGCGAAGACATTGCCTGCTTTGTAGAACTGCATGTAGAGCAAGGCGGTGTTTTAGAAGCGATTGAGCGGGATATTGGCGTTGTAGAAGGCGTTGTCGGCCAGCAGCGCCATCGCATCACTATCGAAGGTCGCTCAAATCATGCGGGCACTACTCCCATGAACATGCGCCGAGACGCCCTAACAACCGCATCTCATTTAATTTTGGCCATAGAAGACATCGCCAAACATTATCCAGGCGATCCGGTCGCCACCGTCGGCACCCTCCAAATTTGGCCCAACTCTATCAACACAGTTCCCGGTACGGTCGAGCTGAGCTTAGACATCCGAGACCTTTCTCCAGAAGTGATCGCCCACATGATCGAACAGCTTCGCCGTAAGATAGAAACAGTTGCCGTTACCAGTCGCACCCGCATTCGCATTCGCCCAGAATTGCAGGTAGAGCCAACCCCCGCCTCCGAAACAGTTCAGTCGCTGATTGTCGAAAGCTGCGAAGAGCTAGGGTTTAGCTATACACATCTGCCGAGCCGTGCTAGCCACGACGCTCAAGAAATAGGGCGCTTTACCGATATGGGCATGATTTTTGTTCCTAGTAAAGAAGGCATTAGCCACTCGGGAGATGAGTACACCTCGCCCGAGCAGTGTGTTCAGGGGGCTAATGTGTTGCTAAAAACGTTGCTAAAGCTAGATCGGCTTTACCGCTAACTATTTTAAGCGCATTCAAGATGGGTGCTTAGGCAGCACACGCAGCGGCGATCGCCCAAAAAGCAACAGCAGCAGAATTAACCACAGTCGGAGAACAGTTTGTGTACGATCTCAAAGCAATTATTATTGGAGCGGGTATTGGCGGATTAACCGCCGGGATTGCGCTTAAGCAAGCAGGGTACGAAGTCAGCATTTATGAGCGCGTAACCGAGCTTCGCCCCGCTGGAGCCGGGATATCGCTCTGGTCAAACGGGATTAAGGTACTCAACCAGCTTGGTTTAGGCCGTGAAATGGCGGCTATTGGCGGTGAAATGAATCGCATGGAGTACCGCAGCCATCGAGACGAAGCCCTCAGTAACATCGACTTGCAGCCGCTTTTTGCCCGCGTGGGTCAGCGGCCTTATCCGGTAGCGCGCACCGATTTGCAACAAATGCTATTAACGGCATTTGGCGAAGACGATGTCCACATGGGAATGAAATGCACAGCCGTAGAACAGACTGACCAAAAAACAACAGCGACGTTTGAAGATGGCACTCAGGTCACGGGCGATCTGATTGTAGGCGCCGATGGTATCCGCTCTATTATTCGCGAGTATGTGCTAGACGAAGTTTTATCTTTGCGGTATGCGGGCTACGTTAACTGGAATGGTTTGGTGCCCGCCGATCCGTCCCTGTGCGAGGCCGATAATTGGGTGCTGTATGTGGGCGAAGGTAAGCGGGCGTCGATGATGCCGGTAGGGGGCGATCGCTTCTATTACTTTTTTGGCGTACCGATTCCCATCGGCTCTGAAACCGCGCCAGCAGATCGCCAAAAAGAGCTAGCCCAACACTTTTCAGGCTGGCCTGCGCCCGTTCAAACCCTCATTCAAACGCTCGATCCCCTAGCGTCTAATCGGCTAGAAATCAGCGATATAGATCCCCCTCAACACTTTGTAAAAGGGCGAATTGCCCTCTTAGGGGATTCGGCTCATGCCTCAACGCCAACGCTGGGGCAGGGCGGCTGTCAGGCCATGGAAGATGCACTGGTGCTGGCCCGTTTTTTAGTCACAACAAACATCAGCGTTGCCGATGCCCTCTCTCGATACGAGCAGGTGCGAAAAGAGCGAACGGCTCAGCTAGTGCTGAAGGCGCGTGACCGAACAGATACGATTTACGCCAAAGACGAGGACAACACCCAGGACTGGTACGAACAGCTTAAGGAAGAGCCACCCGAAGCGGTACGCCATGCCCTAGAAAAAATTATTTTGGGCGGGCCTTTAGGTTAGTCATCATCTCAAGATAATTAGAACAACCAAGGATGGCTGAACAGAGACCTCGCTTTCCGAACAACGGCAAGCAATAACAGATTGGAGCAGCGCAAAGAATTCTACTAAAATTTCAAGAAAGATTAAAAGTGTGACGTTCAATACTTTTCTGCTTTCGGCTTCTCTATAGATTGTATACAATTTCACATGCCTTGATAGATGAGCACTTCAAGATATTGACAGTAACGGATATAACAAGTTTATAAGAAGCCTGCGTCTTCCGGCAACTTATCTTCAGCGACTTGTTTTTTCGGCAACTTGTTTTTCTAGTAACTTGTTTCTGGCAACTACAGCTCTACTAACTAGAAGCTTTGCTAACCAAAACAGCGCTCTTGCTTGTCAATCTTGAACTCCTGGAAAGAAATCTCTATGGATAGTCCTGACATGATTACAAATGAACCCATCACGCGCGAGGAGGTGCTGTTGGAAACAGACGCCCCTATCGAGCACGATCTTATCTATGGATTAGATGACAGACCGCCCGTTCGCGACGCTATTTTCGCAGCTAATCAGCACGTATTCGCCTGTTTTGTAGGCATCATTACGCCCGCGCTGATTATCTCGGGTGCCCTTCAGCTCCCACCGGCTGACAGTGCCTATATTGTCAGTATGTCTTTATTCGTCTCGGGTATTGCAACGTTTATTCAGGCCAAAAAAATAGGGCCGGTTGGCTCAGGGCTACTGAGCGTGCAGGGAACTAGCTTTGCCTTTATTGGGCCTATTATCGCAGCAGGAGCAGCGGTTACAGGCGCAGGCGGTACGCCCCAAGAAGCGCTAGGCACTATTTTTGGGCTTTGTTTTATTGGCTCGTTTATCGAGATGGTGCTGAGCCGGTTCATTCAGTTGGCTAGCCGCATTGTAACCCCGTTGGTCACCGGGATTGTAGTGACGCTGATCGGCCTAACGCTGATTAATGTGGGTGTTACCAGTATGGCGGGCGGTTTTGCGGCTAAAGCCGATGAGACCTTTGGGAATCCTTCCAATCTTTTGCTGGCAGTCTTGGTGTTAGCTATTATCGTCATCTTGAACAGCCTGAGAAACACATTTTTGAGAATGTCTTCTGTGGCAATTGGCTTGCTGGTGGGTTACATTGTGGCCATTCCAATGGGCTTAGTAAATTTTGGCAACCTTGCGGGCTTGCCTCTCTTTACGCTACCCCTTCCCTTTAAATACGGGTTTGGTTTTAATGTAGCTGCCTTTATTCCTTTCGCGTTTCTGTTCTTAATTACCACGATTGAATCTACCGGCGATCTGACGGCTACATCATTGCTAACCGGACAGCCGATTGCTGGAAAGAAGTATTTTGATCGAATTCAGGGAGGAATTTTGGGCGATGGGGTGAATTCAGCGATCGCTGCCATCTTCAATACTTTCCCCAACACCACCTTTAGCCAAAACAACGGCGTCATCCAGCTTACGGGTATTGGCAGTCGCTATGTGGGTTTCTTTATTGCGGGCGTATTTGTGCTGTTGGGCCTTGTTCCTGTCATCGCCGGTATTTTCCAAACCATTCCGCAGCCGGTACTGGGTGGGGCCACTATCATTATGTTTGGGACAGTGGCGGTTGCGGGCGTCAAAATTATTTCTACAGTCAACTTAGATAAAAGAGCTTCGATTATTTTAGCGGTGTCGTTGGGCCTGGGCCTGGGCGTGAGCGTTGTTCCAGACGTTTTAGACAAAATGCCAACGCTGATTAAAAGTACGTTTTCTTCAGGGATTAGTACCGGCGGATTAACGGCTTTGATTCTGAATATGGTTTTACCGGGCGATCGCGGGTAATCGCAGGGCCACTTTTATCATTTTCCAAAAATAAGCTGCATGGCTAATCTTCGGGTCGAAAGACGCCGCCAATGCCGACTGCAAAAGTGTGTGAGGATTAATAATGTCGAGAAATGCAACAGTTTTAAGCACTTGTGTTTTTAAGAAGGGTAAAGTCCGCGCTTCTTCATTTCGGCTATTGTTGAGCGTTGGATCGTTGTGGAGCCTGCTAGGAAGTGTGGCTGCTGCCTCCGAACTTGCTCTATTTGAACCAAGCTCTGAATCTAAGATAGATTTAGAACAACCTGCTACTCCATCACCCGTCTACCCACCGACCCAAACACTAGAAACGCCAGCCTTCGAGCCATCAGAAGAACTCGCTCAAGTCACCAGCGTCTCAGAACTCTCCGATGTTCAACCAGGCGACTGGGCCTTTACAGCCCTTCAGCGACTAGTAGAAGAATATGGCTGTCTAGAAGGCTACCCCGATAACACCTTTCAGGGAAATAGCGCCCTCACTCGCTATGAGTTTGCAGCAGGGCTAAATGCCTGCTTGGACGTGGTGGTTCAGCTTGTTAGCCGCGACGACAATTTTGATGAGATTCGGCGACTGCAAGAAGAGTTTGCAACTGAGCTAGCGACCGTGCGAGCAGACGTAGACACCCTAGAAACCGATGTCGCGATGCTAGAAGCCAATCAGTTCTCAACTAGGGAGCACGTCATTCTCTGACGGAAGAAATAACGTCAAGTTGTTTATTGAGGTAG
>QBMC01000244.1 GCA_003242035.1 Nodosilinea foveolarum
GTGGACTGTTGAGAAGGCATGGGACATGCTGGCGCTGCGGGTATTAAGAGAAAATCAAGATTGGCACGCTTACTGGGAGAACTTATCTCTCGATGTTGCTTGAGCAATAATGCCACTTTTAATTACACCCCCCTAGCTGTTTAAGCGTATTACGCAAGCTTTTGTCGGTATCAAGCACCTGATACACAAACGCCCAGAAGGTCACCATCGGCGTGAACAGGCGCTGGCGGTACGGGACGTTGCTTTTGGCGTTGGCGTAGCCTCTCTTCTAGAGAATCGCTTTTGCAATATCGGCTTCGCTTAGGATGTCGGCAAAGGCGCTACCGACGCCGACTGAAAGCTGTTGCTTGAGAATTTCAACTGAATGGCGCATAGTAAGAGATAGATTTTTGTCGGTCAACGCTATTCTCCAGTACTGGAGGGCGCTTGGCCACTTTTTTATCTGCTTAAGTCAGCGCCATTCATCCGTGGGTTGCCCTACTTTGGCAGCGTAAAACAAAAGGTGCTGCCTTCTCCTAGCTCGCTTTCTGCCCAAATGGTGCCGCCGTGCTGCTGCACCATTTGCTTGCAAATGGCCAGTCCTAGTCCGGTGCCACCCAGCCGCCGAGACTCTCTAGAGTCTACTTGCTGAAAGCGCTCGAAGATCAGCTCTATTTTGCTAGCTGGAATGCCAGGGCCACTGTCTGTAACGGAGATCAAAATATCTTGTTCTCGTTCTGTTGCACTTAGCAAGATATCGGCATCAGAAGGCGAGAATTTGATAGCGTTGCTCAGCAAGTTGGTTAGCATTTGGGTGATGCGATCTGGATCGAGAGAGAGCGTGATGTTGATGGGCTGGGTTACTAGCCTAACGTCTAGTTCGCGGGCCATGGATTCCATAGTCTGAGCGGCCTGCGTCATCAGTTTTGCCAAATCGCAGTTTTGATAGATGAGGCTGATGCGGCCCGACTCGATGCGCTCTAGATCTAGCACGTCGTTGATCAGGCGGCCGAGACGGTCTGTGTTTTTAAGGGCGATCGCCACCAGCTCTTTTCCTTTTGGGTTTAAGTCTTCTAACATCATCATAGACATCAGTTTTAGCGAACCGTGAATAGAGGTTAGCGGCGTGCGCAGCTCATGGCTAACCATAGAAACAAATTCGGCTTTGATGCGCTCGGTGGTTTTGCGATCGCTAATATCGCTGATCAGAGCAAAAAATCCTCTCACCTTACCGTCAGCATCTATGTCGGGAATGTAGGTGGCGGAAAGATCGCAAGTTTGGTCCTCTGAGATAGAGAAGGTTAGTTCGTAATGGATCTTCTGTCCCGAAAGCGCCTGTTGTATATAGGGGTGTGCCTGTTGATAGTGGCTCTCGCCGATAATCTCTCGAACCAGACGTCCTTCTAGCTCTTCTACCGTTCGGCCAAACCAGTCTGCATGGGTTTTGTTATTAAACCGATAGCGTTGCTCTGCGTCTACGTAACAGATCAGGACGGGCAGCGAATCTGTTGTCAGCCTGAGCTGCTCTTCACTCCGCCGCAGTGCCGCTTCCGACAACCGACGTTCAGTAATGTCTTTGAGCATGATTGTCAACAACCATCCTGTGTTTGTCTGAATCTTAGAAATGGAGGCTTCCGCCGGGAACGCCTCACCGTTTTTGCGCTTTGCAACCATGTCTCGATTCATTGGCCTGGACGCACCTGGCTCTTGAGCAAAACTGCGAACATACTGTTGATGAGTCTGTCTAACGACTTCGGGAAGTAGTCTCTCTAGCGGTTCGCCAATGATTTCGCTAGGGGTATAGCCAAAAGTCTTTTCAGCGCTCTGGTTGAACAGCACAACACTATGCTGCTCGTCAATCGAGATAATCGCCTCGCCCGCCGTTTCTAAAATACCGCCTAGCTGCTGCTGACTTTCTCTTAAAGCGCTTTCAGTTTTCGTTCTTTCCTGGATTTCTAGCTGAAGGCGATCGTTTGTTTCTCTAAGCTCTACAGTCCGCTGCTCGACGAGGGCTTCTAGATTGCCTAGTAGCTGGGCCTGGGCGATCGCAACGCCCATTTGGTCGGCTAGATGCTCCATCAGTTCTATCTCAAACGGCTGCCACTCACGCGCTGACTGGTTTTGGCTAGCTACTAACAGGCCCCAGGGTTGGCTTTGTACATAGATCGCAATCTCTAAGCTGGCAACGCCGGTCTGAGGAACGCCAGGGTCGGAGATAGTGGCAGGCACTAATCCTGAAACAGACTGGTTGAGCAGAGAGGGCTGAACGCCTAGCCGCGTGGATCCTTCAATTACCTGAGCGTTACTGTCAGCCGCTCGCTCAATAACTAAAACGCGATCGCAGTTTAATATCGCCTGCACCTCGGTTACCGCCGTTTTCAAAATCTCTTCTAGCTCCAGCGACTCTCGAATTCGGCGCGTCACATTGCCAATGAGCTGCCCCTGCTGGTACTGCTGCTTTAGCGCCAGTTCGGTCTGACGCTGTTGGGTAACATCCGCTGTTTTAAGGACGCCATTGAACAGCCCAATAGCCTGGAGAATACTCGTTTGGGTGATCAGCCCGCTCAGCAATCCATTCTCTTCTACCATCGGAATCTGACGAATTCGATGCTGTTGCATAATGCTAAGCACCTTAAAAATATCGCGGGCCTCTGAGTGCTTTAGCACCCTAACAGGCTGAGTCATCGCGGCTGAGATCGGTGTAGTGTGTAAGTCGGCATTCTTTACTACCAGTCGGACTAGGTCTCGTTCGGTAAAGATGCCGAGCAGCTTATCTTCTAAAACGATCAGAGCGCAGGCATCCATCCGGTCGATGACAGCAGCGATCGCCGTATCGGGATGCACCCTGAGTGGCTGACGGTCTAAAAGTTGCTCTAGATTTGGCCGCTGTAGGGCTTTTGGCTGCTCGCTTGTCATAGGTCGGCTGACGTAAAGGAGAATTAGCAGATCGGTCTTTCAATCTGGGCTACCAGGATGTTACCAGATGTTATCAAGACGTTATCAAGATCAAGCGAGCGCGGGCGCAGCCTTGCCTGTTCGTTTTAGTCGGTTAATCAGTCGGGTGGGTAGCTCTGTTGCCATCGTGGATTTACTAATGAAGTCATCGGCTCCGACGTTAAATGCCTGATGCTGGGTGTTGTCTTCATCATGAACGCTCAAAAATAAAATGGGGATCTGTCGCCATTTTTCATCGGCTCGCAGCACTCGGCAGATTTCCAGGCCGTTGGCCTCGGGCATCTCTACGTCCATTAGCAACAGATCGGGCTGCACAGACTCCAGAGTGTTAAAGAGCTGAGCTGGGTTGTCTAATGTTGTTGTTTTAAATCCCCAGGGCAAGAGAATAGTTTCTATCAACGCTAAGACTTGCGGGTCATCGTCAATGGCGACTACTTTGGCAGATTGACTCGCTGCTTTTAGCGTCTCCTGCATAGCGGCTATGGCATGGGTGGGGGAGGTTGCACTATCGAGAATAACGGTGGCTCCTTGCTGCACTAGCTGGAGCCTTTTTGCAAAGTCTTGAATGTCTGTAATGACCAGTGCTGGTGTCTCGTCCGATGGCGGCGCGAGGGCATTTAGTAGCGCCACCGCTTCGTTGAAAGTCTCTGTACTTGTCCAGATGAGTGCGCCGCTTAGGGATAGTTTTTTTGCAGAAGCCATAGCTGTTTTGTGGTCGGGTGCGATCGCACACTGCAACCCAACTGCCATCGCTTCTGCCGCTAACGCTGTATGCAAATCCTCATCTGCACCTACTACCAAAATTTGCGGTGCGATCGCCGCTGCATTGGCAACAGCTTGATTCTCCGCACCGTCTTTTAAGCTCTTACGCAGGTTCTTCACCAGCGCCGAAAAATGCAGTCTCTGAGGTTGGGTCAGCGGCCCATCCAGTTTTAGTAGCTGCTCTACTTCTCTAGCAATCCGCGATCCTTCCGCAAAGCCAAAGCAGCCCAAAGAGCCTGCTAGCTTATGAGCTTGCGATTGTCCCACCGTTTTTAGCTCTATGCTGAGCTGACCTTCTTTCACTGCGGTTACCGCCGCCTCTAAAACATCGATCCGCTCTTGTATAGAGCTTTGATGTTTTTCCCAGGCAGCCGCGATCGCCGCCCTCAGATCCGACTTATTAGATTTTTTCGAGCCAGACTGCGATCTGGACTGTGCGATCGCCGATGCGCTTGCACCTGCGTCGTCCTCAGGCTTAATCGCCTTGAGCCGATAGCCCAAGCCATACACCGTCTCTACAAAGTCTTTGGGCGCACCGCCCGCTTTTAGCTTTTGCCGTAGCCCTTTTATGTGCGTTCTCACCGCATCACCACTCGGCAAATCCTCAAACGACCACAGATTGTCGATAATCGCATCCAGGCTAAATACCTGATTGGGATGGCGTAAAAACAGCTCCAGCATCGCATATTCCTTCGGCGTCATGCGCAGCGGTCTATCTTGATAAAACACCTCAAAAGTATTGGGATCTATCATCAGATCGCCTTGCTGCAAACCAGACTCTAAAACGTTGCTATCCCGCCGCCGCAGCGCTCTAATTCGAGCAAACAGCTCTTCAAAGTCAAAGGGTTTCACCACATAGTCGTCGGCCCCAGCATTCAAAGCTTCTACCTTCGTGGCGCTATTGGCTTCAGCCGTCAGCATCAAAATGGGGCTGGTTACTTTTTGTTTGCGCAACCGCTGACAGAGCGCAATCCCCTCAATATCAGGCAGTCTCTTATCTAAAATAATGAAATCGTAAGAAAAAAGGCTCACCCATTCTTCGGCGATTTTTCCATCGGCGGCAATATCTACTACGTAACGCTGCTTGATTAGCTGCTCAGCCAAAATATTCATCAAAGCGGCGTCATCATCAACCAGCAGTATGCGCATATAGTCTGTTCTGGGTGTAATAGGTTGCTAGCAAGGCATAAATTAGCTTAACAACAATCTTAGCGCCTATTCAACTAGATGCTGAAACACTGCTCTGTAGGGCGTTGTTGCACCAATATGAAAGAAGCACTGTTATCCTAGCAAGCCCCTCAGTTGAGGGGTCGTTGTCGATTAGCAGACATAGCTATCCGGCTTAGGAACGAGGATTATATAAAATCCATCGTTCCAGATACTAGAATGGGATGAATTC
>QBMC01000245.1 GCA_003242035.1 Nodosilinea foveolarum
TAAAAGCCATAGAGACTGTCATGGCTACGCTGTAGCTGTTGTGTCACCCCTTCAGGGAACCTATCACTTTTTATCCCGGTCAGCTTCAGGCAACTGCGGTGACCGGAACGCCGGTTGTGGCTCAATATTTTGATGAAGACCTGATCGGAACGAGTGGCGCAATGCTCAAGCACTTTTACGATTCGGGTCAGCTTTGGGCGCTGCTGATTGGCATTGTTTTGGGCTATCTCTTTAAGTCGGCTTTTTCCTACGGTTAAGCTGAAGGGTTAGCGGCGCTGACCCCCTACAAGCCATCACAATTCTGTTGGCAACTGGCAAAAAGGAGGTCGCCCCAACTGCTAATGTATGGTGGGCTGCGTTGAAGAATGCCTTGTTGGTAACCTGAATCGCGGCTTATTGACCTCCCGCAGATACAGGAGCCGACCAGCGTGGGTAATTCCTCTAGTCCCCCAGATACTTCAGCCAGCCAGACCTGGAGCCAGCGATTTGAGTCGGCACTTCATCCGGCGATCGCTCAATTCAACGCCAGCATCGGCTTCGATATTACGCTACTAGAGTGCGATCTCACTGGCTCTGTTGCCCATGCCAAAATGCTCGCCAAGGTCGGCATCCTCTCAGACACCGAGTGTGACCAAATTGTCTCGGGGCTAGAAACGATTCGCCGTGAATACCACGAAGGCAAATTTAATCCTGGTATTGACGAGGAAGACGTTCATTTTGCCGTAGAACATCGGCTAATTGAGCTGATTGGAGATGGCGGCAAGAAATTACATACGGCCCGTTCGCGAAACGATCAGGTGGGCACTGATGTGCGGCTATATCTGCGCGGTCAGATTGAGCAGATTCGTCAGCGGATTAAAGATTTTCAGTGGGCTATTTTTGAGCTGGCTCAGCAGCATGTGGAAACCCTGATTCCGGGCTATACGCATTTGCAAAGAGCGCAGCCGTTGAGTCTGGCGCATCATTTGCTGGCCTATTTTGAGATGACCCAACGAGACTGGGAGCGATTGGGCGATGTGCTTAAGCGCGTGAACATCTCGCCTTTAGGCAGCGGGGCGCTAGCGGGCACTACGTTTCCGATTGACCGACATTATTCGGCTGAGCTGCTAGGATTTGACGATATTTATTACAACAGTTTGGACGGGGTGAGCGATCGCGATTTCGCCATAGAATTCGCCAGCGCTGCAAGCATTATCATGGTGCATCTCTCTCGCCTGTCGGAAGAAATTATCTTTTGGGCTTCAGAAGAGTTTCGCTTTGTGACCCTAAGCGACACCTGCTCTACCGGGTCGAGCATTATGCCGCAGAAGAAAAATCCTGATGTGCCCGAACTGGTGCGCGGTAAAACCGGACGCGTGTTTGGACATTTGCAGGGTTTGCTGGTGATGATGAAAGGATTGCCTTTGGCCTACAACAAAGATTTGCAAGAAGATAAAGAGGCGCTTTTTGACACGGTAGCGACGGTCTCTGGTTGTTTGGAAGCGATGACGATTCTGTTGCAAGAAGGCATAACGTTTATGCCGAAGCGGTTGAATCAGGCGGTGGATGAGGACTTCTCTAATGCTACAGATGTGGCCGATTATCTAGCGAATAAGGGCGTTCCTTTTCGCGAGGCTTATAATTTGGTGGGTAAGGTGGTGAAGACTTCGCTGGCGGCGGATAAGCTGCTGAAGGATTTGACGATGGCGGAGTGGAAGGAACTGCATCCGGCGTTTGAGGAAGATATTTATGCGGCGATCGCTCCGGCCCAAGTCGTCTCTGCTCGCAACAGCGCGGGCGGCACCGGATTTAAGCAGGTTCGCAGCGCCCTGAAACGAGCAGAATCTCTACTGGAGGCATAGAAGACGATGGCGACGCTTAGCCTATGCATGATTGTGAAAGACGAAGCGGCGAAGCTGCCGCTGTGTTTAGCTAGCGTTAAAGGGCTAGCTGATGAGATTTCGGTAATTGATACGGGATCGGGCGATCGCACACCGACCATCGCTCAAGACGCGGGTGCGAAAGTGAACTTTCAGATGTGGGCAGACGATTTCTCAAAGGCCCGCAATGCCTCGCTAGATCAGGCCACTAGCGACTGGATCTTAGTTTTAGATGCTGATGAAACGCTAACTGAACAGGGCAGACAGCTTATTCAGGCCATTAAATTAGAACAGCCGCTGGGTAATGTAAAGCCCCAAGACTTGCTGATGGTAACCGTGATGCGGCAAGAAGTTGGCGCGGCTCAATCGCCCTACAGCCAAGTGTCTCGTCTGTTCCGCAATCTCCCGGCTGTGCAGTACTACCGTCCCTATCATGAAGGCGTAGACGACAGCGTTGCGGCGCTAATGGCGAAAGAAAAGCACTGGCAGGTTGCGCAGTTTGGCAATGTGGCGATTGAGCATACGGGCTATGGCGTGGATGCGATCGCCGCCAAAGACAAGTACAAACGCGCTCAGCGGATTATGGAAAAGCACACCGCCGATCATCCGCAAGATGCATATATGGCAAACAAACTGGGCGCACTCTATGCGGCGGCGGGTGAATGGAAAAAGGCGCTGCCCTTGTTAGAGGACGCTTTGCGCTCAGGAAACTTTGATGCTAATACGGAATACGAGCTGCACTATCATCTAGGCATTACGCACAAACATTTAGCGACTATCGAAGGCTCTGAGGCGGATCATTTACTCGCTGCTGAGAAAGCGTATCGTCAGGCCATCGACACGCCGATTGCCGGTAGATTGAAGCTAGGCGCGCATTTGAACTTGGGCGGGCTGCTGGCGCACAAGGGCAAGATTGATGGCGCGATTGCCCAATATGAAGCCGCTGCTCGCATCGACCCTAAGCAACCCACTGTCTATCTAAATCTGGGCCTGATGCATAAGGCTAAGGGCTATTTAGAACCGGCGCTGCGAGCCTATGAGTACGCAATTTTGCTCGATCCTAATTACGCGGCGGCTTATCAAAATATGGCGGTGGTGCTGTTTAAGCTGGGGAAATTGCCACAGAGTAAGCAGGCGTTTGAAAGGGCGATCGCGCTGGTGGCAAGAGAAAACCCGGCGGAGAGCGATCGCCTTCGACAGGGAATGAAAGGATTGGGACTTGATAAAGTCTGATCCTATCTATAGCTGCTTTTACCTACTGTTGATAGCGCGGATTTGACCAAGACTGGCGCTGAGTAGATTTCTGAGCATCTGGCGACGCAGTCCCTTTACGGTGACCCATAGATGCCTGACGCACCGCTGCTTTCTCCCAGGGTTCTTGACCGCCGTGGCTACTAGGTTGCCAGTAAGCTTTGTGCTGCGCCTCGTTTTTTAGCGCCGGACGATCAGGATGATTGCGCGGTAGCAGAATGCGCTTACATTTGTACAAAATGTCGTCCCAGGTTAAATCGGGCTGGTTGAGCATATTGCGGAATGTCGTCAAAATCGCCTCAGACTCGCCATTTTGACCCACTGACAGCGGCTGAGAGGCCCGCAAAGGGTCTGCCTGTACAGCCGCAATTCCCTGACGCACTGCCAAAGCCACCGTTGCGGCATGAGCTTTCCCAGCCTTCTCGTACTGCATCTGCCAGCCTTTTTCACTAGAAGCGTAGAGTGCAGGCAGCCGGTTAAGCGCGTAGGTTTCTACCTCGATGCCTTTAATATATTTGCGCAGTTTAGGCGGTAGCTTAGACTTCTGGCGAGCGACCTCTTCGGCCACCAGCCTTTCCATTACGTTGGTATAAGCTCTATCGGCCATAGCAGAAGAAGCAGTCATGAACAAAAACCCGTGACGAAGAAGTACAGATATAAATGCGGCTGATGATATAGCCTTGTGGTTAAATCCATCAAAATAAGCTTTGATTTAAGTTACCCATCAGATTTATTACATGTAGCAACAAGGCTTTGAGGGTAAACAAAAAGACATAGGCTCTGCGTAAAACTGGATAGAACGATGAATGGCTGAAGGAGCCACCGTCGCTGAAGTGGAATCGGCTTTTTCTTCATAGATGCTGAAGACTGACTAATTGAATTTGTTTGACGTTGCTATAGCCTGCGCTCTTCGTAGCTGTTTATTTTTCTTGGCTGTCTGAGAAGTGATGATTGTGATCGCACTATAATCTTTGTGATTCTTGCTTCACCCTTTCAGGCGAATGCTTAAGTGATTTCTGTGAGGACACCTACTCTGTCCCATTGCTAGATTAAGAATAATATTCTTTGAATTATTAATCTTAAGGTATTTATGATTCCTCTCATTATAGGGTTTGCAGCTTCCGGAATCGGTGCGTTAGGAATTGCCAAAGGTAAAGAGGGTCTAGATAATATTAAACGAGCAAAGAAAAAAGCGGAATTCGCTCAAAATCGACATAAAGATAGCATCGACCGTCTAAATGAACAATGGGAGAAGACTAACCATCTATCTTCGTTGTATGAAAAACTTCGGCTTCGTGTTGGCTTAAAAGTAGTTAACCGATTTGTTGAATTCATTCAGAGAAATGGTAGAAAAGCCTCATGTTCAGAGCAGCGATTGTTAGAGGAATTGGAGGGAATATCGCTACAGGATCTCAGAGAGTTTAAGTCATTTGCGTTTGATGCTGAACAGGTAATGAAAGGGGTTCGCAATGCTGCAACGGCTGGCGTGAGCGCTGGGTCTGCTACGGTTGGAGTTGCTAATGCGGTAGGCACAGTTGCCGTCCCTCCGTTCTTTGGGCTTTTTGTTAAACAGGTTGGAGTAGCCCAATTAGGGTTGCCAGGAGTAGCTGCCTACTTAGGCGGAGGTAATCTGATATTAGGTAGTGCGGTGCTAGGTGGTGCTGCTATCGGCCCCGCTGTCGCTATTGCCGGATTCCAACTAGGTGGGCATGGAGAAGAAGCACTGACAGAAGCCCGTAAGTATGAAGCAAAGGTGAACGAGCTTATTGAAAAAAATAAAACAGCAGAAGAACTATTAATTCGAACAGAGAAGCGCATTCGAGAGCTTGGAAAATTGATTAGAAAACTAGAAAAACGTGCTACTCATTTTCTCGACATTTTAGAGTCTAAAGAGGCGTTGTTGCACGAATGGGGGTTGCAGACGGGGCAATGAAGTAATGTTTAAGTA
>QBMC01000246.1 GCA_003242035.1 Nodosilinea foveolarum
TAAAAGCCATAGAGACTGTCATGGCTACGCTGTAGCTGTTGTGTCACCCCTTCAGCTACGCTTCATAACTTTGCAGTTTATGTTTACAAGGAACGCGCTATAATTTAAGGCATGAGCATTAAAGCGTACAAGTATCGTTTCTATCCAACCGCTGAGCAAGAAAACTTGCTTCGGCGTACGTTGGGTTGCGCTCGTTTGGTCTACAACAAAGCCTTGTCTGCAAGGACTGAGGCTTGGTATAGAGATCAAAAGCGAGTTAGCTATAAAGATACTTCTAAGATGCTCACGGAATGGAAGAAAGAGGCTGAGCTGTCTTTCCTTAAAGCGGTTAGCAGCGTAGCGCTTCAGCAAGGGCTGAGGCATTTGCAGGGCGCTTTCACTAACTTCTTTGCAGGGCGGGCAAAGTACCCGAACTTCAAAAAGAAGCGGAACGGCGGCAGTGCTGAGTTCACGAAAGCAGCATTCAGGTATGTTGACGGCCAAGTCTATCTGGCTAAATGTGCTGAGCCGCTGCCGATTCGTTGGAGCCGGTTGCTGCCTGCTAACGTTGAGCCGTCCACTATCACCGTCAAGCTTTCGCCTGCGGGCCGGTGGACAGTCTCTTTGCTCGTAGACGTTGATATTGAGCCGTTGCCACCAGTTGAGAAACAGATTGGTATTGATCTCGGTATCAGCGCTTTGCTGACGCTCAGTGATGGAGAGAAGGTTGCGAATCCGAAAGGGTTTAAGGCTAAGTTCCGCAAATTGCGCAAAGCTCAAAAAGCCCTCAGCCGCAGGGTAAAAGGCTCTAACAATCGGCATAAAGCGAGATTGCAGGTAGCCCGCGTTCACGCTGAGATTGCCGATACTAGAAAAGATATGCTTCACAAGCTGACCACTCGATTGGTGCAAGAAAACCAATTGATCGCTGTCGAGGACTTGGCTGTGAAGAACATGGTTAAAAACCATTGCCTCGCCCAGGCAATCAGTGATGCTAGCTGGGGCGAGTTGGTTCGTCAACTCGAATATAAGTGCGATTGGTATGGGCGAACCTTGGTCAAGATTGACCGCTGGTTCCCTAGCTCTAAGCGCTGTAGTTCGTGCGGGCATACCGTCAACAAGTTGCCATTGAATATTAGATCTTGGGATTGTCCTGAGTGTGGTGTTCAGCATGATAGAGATATCAACGCAGCGATTAATATTCTTGCCGCAGGTCGTGCGGTCGAAGTCTGTGGAGCGAGCGTAAGACCCGAAAGAGCCTAGCTCTCGCGCGGCAGTTGCTTTGAAGCAGAAACCCCTCAGCGTGAGCCGGGGAATCCCCGTTCCTTTAGGTCGGGGAGTAGTCAACTATGATGGATTGTAATGACAAAAAGGCTAAAAGGATATGACAACGTCAGAAAAATCGGCGGATAAGGTAGAAAAGATTACGGCTCAGGTGAGCGATCGCATCTGCAAACATATGAACAGAGACCACGCCGCCGCCGTACTCACCTACGCCCAGCGCTACGGCAACGAACAGTCGGCCACTGCCGCTACCCTAACCGCCATCGACGACCAAGGAATGACCCTAGAGGCAGAAGTTAACGGAGTCGCCAAGCCCGTCCGCGTTAGCTTCGACCACGAGCTAAAAGATGCCGCCGATGCGCATCATACGCTGGTCGCCATGCTCAAGTAGCCGCACTCTCACAATCTTCCGTCATAGGAGCTGTATCAATGGCTACGGTGAACATCCGCTTTTTACCCGATGATATTGCCGTGAGAGCGCAAGCGGGCGAACCTTTACTCGCCGTGGCCGCGCGCGCCGGGGTACACATCTCCACCGGCTGCCTAATGGGATCTTGCCATGCCTGCGAAGTAGATATGACCGGAGAGGAGGAGCCTGTACTGGCTTGCCTGCAAGCCGTCCCATCGGAACCCGCAGACATAGAAATAAACCTGCTGGACGATCCGACTTGGTAGCTCGCCCCGTTAAGGCGTTTTCCATAAAGCCTTTGGTGTGAAGAGTTCGGTTCTATTCGGTTTCACGGCTAGCCGAATGTAAACCGACTTGATACATTAGGATTGTTAGCAAATCGCTGGCAAAGCACCCTTGTTTCATCCATCTAGCCCGTGCTGCCAGTAAACGCACTACCAATACATCTAGAGCGAACTCAAATATAGAATCGCGTTCTACCCACTCACAGTTCCACTAACTATAGAAGGTATCTAGCATGGATGACGTAATCGGAAAATTGCCAGAACACATGGACGCTAAATCGGCTAAAGACAACAGCCTGCTCCGCTACGTGCAGGGCATGGAACCAGAAATGATTACCCAGCTCTCCCGTCCGGCTTCTTCGGAGGTTATGCAGGTGATGGAGCACAACGTGGTGGGCCTACTCGGTGGCCTGCCCTCTGCCCACTTCGACGTCTCGGTGACAACCAACCGCGAGAACCTGGGCCGTCTGCTGGCCTCGGCGATGATGAGCGGCTACTTTTTGCGCGGCGCGGAGCAGCGTCTGGCGATTGAAGAGCAGTTTAGCGCTTCGATTAGCAGTGTGCTAGAGGCGGCGGATAAGTCTGCATCAGATGATTAGTTTTTGAGCGATCGCACTTAAAGGCAGTCGCTATGGCCAGCCAAACATCCGACCAATCTAGCTCAAGCGCTAACCCCCAAAGCCCGATGGATACTAATCTATCGGGCTTTACCATGAGGCAAATTGAGCCAAAAGAAGCCGTCGCGCTGCGGCGTAGCCTGCTGGCTTGGTACAGCTCGCAAGGCCGAGACTTACCCTGGCGACGAACGCGAGATCCTTATGCTATTTGGATCTCGGAGATTATGCTTCAGCAAACTCAAGTTAAGACAGTCATTCCTTATTACGAGCGCTGGTTAAACAAGTTTCCGACGGTGCAGGACTTAGCGGCGGCGAATCAGCAGACGGTTTTGAAGCTGTGGGAAGGGCTGGGATATTATGCCAGAGCTAGAAATTTGCATGTTGCGGCGCAGCAGGTAGTGGCTGAGTTTGGCGGGGTCTTTCCTCGGGAGTTTGAGGGGGCGATCGCGCTCAAAGGAATCGGACGCACCACCGCAGGCGGCATCCTCAGCGCCGCCTTCAACCAGCCCGCC
This sequence comes from Nodosilinea foveolarum, assembly GCA_003242035.1. GTDB lineage: Bacteria > Cyanobacteriota > Cyanobacteriia > Phormidesmidales > Phormidesmidaceae > Phormidesmis > Phormidesmis foveolarum. Next base: position 3,086 of record QBMC01000246.1, read on the forward strand.
GCCATTTTAGACGGCAACGTCAAGCGCGTTCTAGCTCGACTGGTCGCCCTACCCATCCCCCCAAACAAAGCCCTCAATCAGCTCTGGATACTCTCAGAACAGGTACTCGACCCCCAGCATCCGCGAGACTTCAATCAAGCCTTTATGGACTTAGGCGCAACCCTTTGCACCCGTCACAATCCGGCCTGCCTACTCTGCCCCTGGCAAGCCCACTGCGCAGCGTACAATCAAAATGCCGCATCCGAGTTCCCTATGACTGACGCTAAAAAGCCTATTCCTCACAAGCACATTGGCGTTGCCGTCATCACCGACGCCCAAGGCAGAATCTTGATTGACCGCCGTAAGCAAGAAGGGCTGCTCGGTGGCCTGTGGGAATTTCCCGGCGGCAAAATTGAGCCGGACGAGACGGTAGAAGACTGCGTAAAGCGCGAGATTATAGAAGAGCTAGGAATTGAGATTGAGGTGGGAAGCCGCCTCATCACCATCGACCACGCTTACACCCATTTCAAGGTCACGCTCAACGTCTTCAACTGCGCCCACCTCAGCGGCGAGCCGCAGCCCCTCGAAAGCGACGAAGTAAAGTGGGTCACCTTAGACGAAATTGACCAATATCCTTTTCCGAAGGCGAACAGTCAGATAATTGAGGCGCTGAAACAGCAGGCAAAGGAGGCTGAGTAATGAAACAGCCAACTGAGCTGTTCTTCTCAAATAAGAAAGCAGTTTACTTGTTTACGAGAGAGACGCAACTCGTTCGGACGGAATGAATAGTGCGTCATGATGAAACGATGGCGAGGTTTGTAACGGCTTTTCCACAGAAAGCGTGAGGTTGGTTATGACACAATTTAATTTATTTAATCGAGTGCGATTGCTAGAGCCAATTACTCTAATAAGCGACATGAGCAATGCTATGGAAGTCACAGATGTCGCTTCTATAGGAACAGTCGGCGACATTGTAGAAGTGCTAGAACCTGGGAAAGCCTTCCTCGTAGAACTATTTGGAGATTGGATAGTTTCAGAAAGTGAGGAAGGGCTACGTCGAGCAAAAGCAGACGACGATGGCGCGTTTCGCGAGACGATAGGCGTTGAAACAGTCTATTCTCAGCAGATTGAGCTATTACAGCGCTCTGATGTTGTCAAAGCGAGGTTGTTTCAATTGCTAGAGGAACTGCCCGAAAGCTTGCTGCCAAAAGTTCAAGAATTTGCAGAATCGCTAAGAGACAAAGTGTCAACTTAACAGATGAATGTAAAGTGTTGGAGATCGCCCTTCGCTAAACAGACTGAAGCTGATAGATAATTGGGCGGTAGGTGGGATGTGGGATAGGCTTTCCTTCAGCTTGGGCTGCTTCTAGCCATGCTTGCTTGGCCAAAGCGAGTTCGTTGAGTGCTTCGACTGGGGTTTCGCCAAAAGCTGAGCAGTGTTTGAGATCGGGGATATCGGCGATGTAGCCTTCGTCGTCTTCGCTATAAAAGATATTGATGTGGTAGTCTTTCATCGCTATTCTCCTAGCGTTAGGTTTTGGGTTTCAACTAGCGTTAGAAATTGTCGAATTTGGTAGGGTTTTGCTTTGCCCTTAACGTTTTGAATATTTACCAGCTCAGAGAGGCGTTGTTGCACGAATGGAGGTTGCAGACGGGGCAATGAAGTAATGTTTAAGTA
>QBMC01000247.1 GCA_003242035.1 Nodosilinea foveolarum
ATCATGCTAGATCCCCATCTATTATAGCGGGTACTCTATTTGTAAGCGCTTCCCTAAGCCCCCGCTAGTCCTAAAACATTCATGCCGCAAACCGCAGCCTGACAGCTACCGAAAAATTCTTAAAGTTATGCTGGTAGCCCAAGACCTTCCTCAGCTACAGGCGATTGTCACGCTAGATGCGCCTGACGATCCTATTACCCCAGCAGGACGATTGGCGATGCGAAGCGCAAGTCAAACACCAGCTAAACCATCTCAGTCTAGGCCAACGGCTCCATTCGCTCCGCAATTACGGCATAAAACGGATCGCTGCTACCCATGCCCATCATTTGCAAAAAGGCGGGCGTCTCGGATTTTTGCACAACGGTTTCGATGTTGCCAAAGCCAGGGACAGACTCGAAGTAGCTTTTTACGAGCTGGACGCGGTTGGCTTCGCTGGTGTCTCTCCAGGCAGCGATCGCCTTCTGATAAAACATCCGATTAGAAAAGCTAAAAATCGCTACGCCGCCGGGTTTTAGAACGCGGTATACCTCAGCAAAAATTTGTTCTGGGTACTGCAAGTACTGAACGGAAACTGTATTAATTACAGCGTCAAAAGAACAATCTTCTAGCGGAAAGGTTTGGTTTTCGTTCAAATTCTGAACAAAATAATGGTCTAGCTGTTTATTTCTGGCCAATTCTTCGCCGTTGAGTCCGTGGCCTTCTACATGCGCGTAGGCTACGTTTGAGGGTAAGTGTGAGACCCAGCTACTCATCATGTCGAAAACGCGGCTGTTGGGGGGGATGCGATCGCGATATAACCGCGTTAAAACGGCGATGAATCCCTCGTCTACATGCGTGACAAAGCGGGGCGAATCGTAAAATAGGGCGTCGTTGGAGGGATCGAGCTTGTCTCTTTGGTCGGCTTTGAGCAGCATGGAAATCGAAATGAATTAGGTTTACGCTGCCTCTAGTGTAGAGATATTTGCGGCGTATAAACAGGGAAGGCGCAGTCGCCAAACATTATTGCACTGTTACGGATATTACAGAGGTGGGGATAGACGCTGCTGTAGGCTTTTTATTGGGGGCGATCGCTAGGCAGCTCTGACCGCGCTAATATCCAGCAGTCGTTTGGGGCGCGAGTTGAAGCCTAGACCAATGGGGCGTTGTATGTATAAATTGAGTAAGTAGCCCAGGAGCCGGAAAGCTCAGATGCTGGAGAAAACGCCACAGTCGCTTAACTCTGAGCGATAGATAGCAGTCATTGAAAGCAATATGACAATTCAGCTAGATGCTGATCGGTTGCGTCAGTACGATGTTCGGGTTATAGCAGCTCATACCGGTAGATCTTGTCATCTTAGACCCTTATTCAACCGCTTCTCGGCGGTTTTAACGACATGATTTTGTTTAGACCGCTCAGATTTCGAAACAGAACCTCGCAGGCATGGCGTCGTACATACACGGCACTATTCAGCGGCTGTGCCTGCTTTATGGACTAAGGCTGCAATGGGTCAACTGTTCATTTACGAACTTATCTAATCCTCAAACGCCAGTGCAGGTTGGTATCAATATCGGTAACGGACGGCAGAATAGAGGTCAGCTTCGCTGATAGTATAGTCAACCCCCGCTTGCTGGAGCAGATACGTATGAATCCTTACTCAGCACCTGTGCCTGACCCTCGATTCTTTTCAAAAACAACAGCCGTAATCTTCGCTTTTTTTACGGCTGTTGTTAGTACTTTAGTGTTGTCTCAGCTACCCTGGCAGCAGCGCCAACTAAACGGCAAATGTGCAAAAGGAACAATGTTCAATGGCGACATTTAAATCTGAGACATAGAAGATCACTCATAGAAATGGCCACTTATGAGAATCCCTGCAAACAGAAAGTTGCAGGGATCTTTTTTACGCTCGATTGATCGCGAAACTTCAGCTAGCCCTAAACTTCAGAAAGCACCTGCTTAAACGCTTTGATAAACTTGTCTACATTCTCTTTTCTAGAGTTGTAACCCATCAGCCCAACGCGCCAGACTTTGCCGCCTAATTCGCCGAGTCCGCCGCCTAGCTCCATGTTGTGCTCTTGAACGAGCTTGGTTGTAACCGCTTTGCCATCGACGCCTTCGGGGATGCGGACGGTGGTTAGCGTAGGTAGGCGATATTCTTTGGGGACGTGGCAAGAAAGACCCATTTCTTCCAGGTTGTCCCACAGGTATTCGGCAGTTGCTTGATGGCGGTTCCAGCTTGACTCTAGCCCTTCGTCAGCCAACAGGCGCAGCGCTTCGCGGATGGCATAGGTCATGTTGACGGGAGCGGTGTGGTGGTAGGTGCGGCCCTTGCCCCAGTAGTTAGCGAGCAAGGACATGTCTAAGTACCAGTTGGCGACTTTGCTTTTGCGGTTGCTGAGCTTTTCTAGGGCGCGATCGCTCATCGTAAAAGGAGAACTTCCCGGCGGGCAGCTTAGCCCCTTTTGGCTACAGCTATAGGCCAAGTCCACGCCCCATTTGTCTAAGAACAAGGGCACACCGCCCAGGCTCGTCACCGTGTCGAGCAATAGCAAACAGTCAAACTCACGGCACAGATCGCCCACGCCTTCTAAAGGTTGACGCGCACCGGTCGAAGTTTCTGCATGAACCAGCGCCAGAATCTGCGGGCGGTGCGTTTCCATCGCTTTGCGCAGCTCGTCTAGCGTGAAAACTTCGCCCCAGTCGCGCTTGATGCTGCTGACTTCTGCGCCATAGCGTTCTGCCATATCGACTAGACGATGGCCAAAGTAACCGTTGATGCAGACCAAAATCTTGTCGCCTGGTTCAATGGAGTTGGCTAGCGTAGCTTCCATCGCCGCCGACCCGGTGCCGCTCACGGGTAGCGTCATTCGATTGCTAGTCTGCCAGACATAGCGCATTAGTTCTTGCACTTCGTCCATTAACGCTAGATAGGCGGGATCGAGATGGCCGATGGGCTGGCGATCCATCGCTTCTAGTACGGCTGGATCGGCGTTGGAGGGGCCGGGGCCAAGCAGCAGCCTAGAAGGAATATCAATGCGGGTGAGCGACTTTAGGTGGCTGTTGTCGATGTTGAATGAAGCGTTGGGGCGGGTGTTGGAAGAGAGGGTGGCTGTCATAGAAATAGAACTCTTGGAAGAGGAAATGCGAGTGAGAATTAGCGGCGACGGTGGGCGGGTTCCTGCGGTTTGGCTGAGCAACTTTGACAGGTGTCTGTGCCTAGTGTGGCCGCTATTGTGTTAAAAGATACCGCTTATTAGCCGACTATATGAACTGTGCGAGCTTTCTAAAGATAAGCCTACCTTGGATTCATGGGCGATCCTAAGTGATTAACAGCTTTGAATGCTGATTGCTAGGCAGCTCTTAGGGTATGGTGACTTATCGTCTGTGGTGTGCAAGGTTTGGAAGAAGAAAATGGTAACGCTATGGTGACGTTGGACGCGCTGCAAGAGGAGCTTTATCGTCAGGCTAATTTGGAATATGTGTGCGATCGCGCCATCAACCTCTACAACACGCCAACTCGTCAGGGTTTGGTAACGCAGGCGGACAAAGGCCAGCATTTGCACGTTTTAGACATCGAGAAAGACCGCAGCGCCATTCGTATCCGCATTTGTAAAGATGACTATTTGGGCTGGATCGATGCGGCCCATACTCGCGATTTGATCCTGATCGAGACGCCTTATCGAGCGCCGGTTCTCACTCGGTTAGAAATTCAGCAGCGATCGCCCCAGGTGATTGCATTTGCCAGAGCAGCCATGTCGGTAGATAACAAGTATTTGTGGGGCGGTGCGACGGCTCCTAACTATGACTGTTCGGGGTTGGTGCAAGCGGCTTTTCTATCCGCCGGGATTTCGTTGCCGAGAGACTCTTACCAACAAAAAGACTTTGTAGAGAAAGTGAGTCAAGCTGAGCTACAGTCGGGCGATCTGATCTTTTTTGGCACACCCAAGCGGACCTCACATGTAGGGATTTACCTGGGCGACGGGCAGTACATTCACAGCTCGGGCAAAGACCAGGGGCGCAACGGAATTGGCCTCGACTCAATCACTGACTTGAGCGATCCCATTAGCGCGGGCTACCACCAATTGCTGCGCTGTTTTGGCCGGGTCACTAGCAGCTATCAGCCTAAGGGGGCGACGGGCTAGATCTGGCTTGCGTATTTTGCCAGCGGCTAGAGGGGCGGATATGACGGGCGAAAAATACGATCGCCAAAAGCAGCTCGCTAAACAGTTTTTGCGCTGGGCCATTTGGGGCGCGGCGCTGTTTTTTATTGTCCATACGCTGATTGCTTACTGGCCAGAAATTCGGCAGTTGGAGCTGAGGGCTAACGGCTGGCAGTGGCTGGCGCTGGGCTGCGCAATTACCCTAGTAGCGCACTGCTGGGCGGGCTGGGTATGGCACTGGCTGCTGCAAGATTGGGGGCTGGCGCTAGGCGGGATTTGGGCTGTTCGAGTCTATTTACTTACGAATGTGGCGAAGTATTTGCCGGGGAATGTTTGGCATTTTGTGGGGCGAGTGCGAGCGGTTCAGCAGGCAGGCGGGGCTTTGGGTCAGTCGGTGGCAAGCGTGGTGGCAGAGCCGCTGGTAATGGCGGTGGCGGCTCTGGGCGTAGGGACGGCGTTTAGGACTGACCCATCAATAACTGTCATTTTCATCTGATTCCATCAGGCTTTAAGCTTGTCAGGCTAGGCGTCATTTCCGAGAGGAGAGTCACGATGACATTTGAATTTCGTAATCAG
>QBMC01000248.1 GCA_003242035.1 Nodosilinea foveolarum
GTAAGAGGCAATTATGAATTAGACCGTCTTATAATTAATTACTCTTAGCTACTTACCTAAGGCTGTGCCGTCTGTACGCATGAGAGAGGTATCGCTGACAATGAAGTACAAGAAATCGCCACGGACGGTGAGCGATCGCACATCCGCACTTCTAGGAATTTTAACCGATCGACAATACTTTGATACAGCGTCACCGGGAAGGGGCGCAGCGCAAGGCGGTGGCTCTGTCTGAATAGAACCTGGCATGAGATCAATGATCTGGCGAGTGTCCTTGGTGTTACCCGCAGTGGCCCACAGCTCCTTACCCTCACCCCCATCACCCACAAAGAAGAGCTGCCCTTTAAAGGGTGTAAAGCTATCTGGCTCTACGGCAACTGTGGCTAAGCGTTTTGTGCCTGACGCAGTACCGTCGGTTACCCAAAGCTCCGTATCAGTTTCGATATCCTGATAGCCATTATCTGGCTGATTAGGGCGGCGAACTTCCACATTAAAATAGAGTTTGCCCTGCCATTGAAAAACTGACTGTGCTTTTTGAAGCGAATAGTCAGCTCCTAAGTTTTGCACCAGCTTTGTGCTACCAGAAGTGCCCTGCGTTTCCCAAAGTTCAAGACCCTCAAGCGATTGAGATAGTACGAAGAAGCGATCGCCCAATCCAGCTAATAGCTGTGGTGACGCGCCCTCTTCTGGCAGATTAATATTCTGAATAGGAGCTGTTCCTTTTACGCTGCCGTCGCTAGTCCATAGCTCCCAGCCTACGGTTTGGTTGAATGCGGTGAAGTAAGCGCGATTGTTATGAATAGCGGTAGAAACGGGTAAGATATTCGCCAGTCGAATGGTTCCCTCTGCGGTGCCATCGCTGCGTCCCAGAAAATCTTCGCGTTCGAGAAGGCTGCTGTGAAAGAACATATACTGCTCCGTTGCAGAAAGCAGCGTTAACTGATAATTGGCTATTGATGAATCGGGTTCGCTAAAGTTAGCTAAAAGCTGAGTGCCTGCGTCATTGATGCCGTTGGTGCTCCAGATCTGTGGGCCGGTTGAAGCGCTAACGACGAATAGGAAACGATTGTTGAGCAGACTGTCGGGCTGAACTTCAAGAATAGTCTCCGGTTGGCTTAAAAGCTGTTGCAAATCAGGACTCAATGAGATAACAGAACGGGTGCCGTCGGCGCTACCATTGCTAAACCACAGACTATCGCTAGAGGTCTCTGACTGATACTTATTCTCACTGAGCCAAAAGCCGTCGGCGCTAGAAGCAATTACCTTAGGTCGGCTTAGTCCTGTTTCGCCTTTGGGATCGGCGGTGGCGATCGCGAGTCGAGTGACCGCCGAAGTGCCAGTGACGGTGCCATCACTGGCCCACATTTCCGAATCACTCTCGCTTTCATTCATAAAGAAGAAGAGCTTTTGGTTTAGGGTGGCTGTGGTGTTCAGCAGTCCGGTGATGCGACCAACCGTACTTTGTGGTAAAGGGATAGCGGATTTGAGCGTGAAGTCCTCGTTCATTGTCCATTCGCCCCCTATATTAGGGACATACTGGGCAGGTGTGTAGTATTTGCCGCTGGTGGTAAAGGCTTTGATTCGACACAGGAGGGCGGTGGCTTCTGCACGGGAAATGTTAGCATTGGGGCGAAGCTGGTTGACGTTGGGATAGTTAACGACAACGCCTAGATTGTTGAGGCTGAAGATTAAGCCTTTGGCATAATCAGGAACCGTTGTGGCGTCCTTAAAGTACTGCTGCAAGCTGGTATAACTTTTTCCGTCGTCATCTCGCCTGGGCTGAGCTGCTGGGCGTTAGCGATGACGACCATAGCCTGAGCGCGGGTAATCGCCTGGTTGGGTTTGAAGGTGTTGTCAGGGTAGCCGCTGAGGAAACCTATTTGGTAGGCAGTGGCGATCGCGCTACGCCCCCAAAAGCCTGCACCTACATCTGAAAAGTTAGGCGTTTTTCTAACCTTAAGCGCATCGGGAAAAGCCTTGATCATCACAGCGGCAAATTCGGCGCGCGTGATCGTGCCATCGGGCTTGAAGCTGCCATCTGGATAGCCTTTCATCAGACCTTCTGCCCCCAGCCCTTCGATGCAGACATTGGCCCAGTGGGTTTGGGTATCTGTGAACTGAGACGAATAGAGGGGAATGTCTTGGGCTTGGCTAGGGAGTGAGACAGAAAAGGGGGCAAAGAGCGCGATGGCGACGGCATAACCGCTCCATGAGAGATGGCCCTTCCGCTTGCGTAGCGCTTCCGCTGGTGTTAGGCTGCTGACGTTTAGACAAAGAGGCTTAGGAAGATGCATAGTATTAAAGTTTCTAGCCTGACACTACAAGCTTTGGAATCAACATAAGAGTAATAGCGCAATTAGAGCTTAAAAGCCATTATTTCTCGTTGATAGAGCAAATCGAGAATGCTAACTTTTCGCTAGATTTATGCAAAACGGAGTGGTACAGCTCGTGGTTAGAGGAGAGATAGGCATCACGGGATTGTTTTTACACTCAAAACTTGAGGAGGTGTGGCATCGGGGGGGTAGTAGAAATCTACTCGAAGCGATCGCTGTTCTTTAGGCTTTAAAGCTAGCGTCACCAACGGATCGACTACTTGGCCGGTACGATGCCACAGGTGAAGATAGCGCGTTTGAGACTGGCCCTGATCGTCCAGGTAGCGCAGGCGCACCGTACCGCGAAAGTAGGGGAAATCCTGCGGAGGCTGCCGAAATCGTAGCGCCCTCTGGCTAAGCTGATCTTCCTTCAGTGGCGTTGCTAGCGTCACGCTTACCCTTTGCGTTTGTTCAGTTGAATTTGACAGCGGCAGCGTTAGATCGTAATAAGTCGCATAGTTGCCGTGAGACTCGTAAGCAGTGTCTAGATAGCGTACAGCCAGCGGAGCTGATTGAACTTGGCCGGTTCCTAATCGTCCGGCTCGCAGAGTACTGATGCCATAAGCGATACTCTTTCCCGCCGCCGGAATCGTTAGCGTCTGCTGACCTGGGTCGGTCAAATTTGCGCGCCAAGTAGATCCAGATTGAACACCCGCAACCCGCCCATAAGTCAAAGATCCACTAGCGCCGGGTGGCGTTGGTGTTTTGTCTCTAGGCATTGCAAAGCCGCCTTGATTGAGGAGGGTTTGCAAGTCCTGTAGCGTGGGTTTTCTCTCTTCGCCAGCGGCTGTTTTGGGCGCAAAGAGAGCCAACGTTGCAACATAAAGATTGTCGCTACTGTTAAGCCGCATAAAAGTCGAACGCCCATTTACGGGCCGCTCTAATCCTTGGGTAACAATGTCGCCGCTCATCACCACCTGATATTGCTTAGGTGCTACTATCACCTGAGCGGGAAATTCAGACGTACGCTGCCCTCGTAAAACAGTATCTACCGCGCGGATACCTGGCCCCGAAAAAATAGCCCCTGTCGGATTGTCGAGCAAAGGCGGCTGAGATTGATAGGGGGCGTCGGTGAGCCGATAGCTAGCCGCCGCCGGGATGCTCAGCGTAACGGGGCGATCGCCAGGGTTATAAACAAGAACACCGATATAAAGCGTCTGAAGATCTTTAGGCGTATGGGTAAAGTGATGCGCGAAAAGGTTGAATTTGCTCTTAAAGGGATAGTTGAGGTGAGTAGCAGGCGTTGCTTTACCGGCAGGTGGAAAAGTAGATAGGAGAATGCCTGATTGCTTGATCCACTCTGGGCTGTTGCTGTTAAAAAGCGGCACCGCATTGAACTGTCCGGGGAGCGGTCGGACTTCGCCAGGCTGGAGGATTTCTGTGGCGGCAAGCTGGGCGGCAGGGGGCGGACTTGGCGCTGGCGAAGCTGCTGGGGGAGTCGCTTTGGCCGTTGATATGTTGGGCGATCGCGCCTGAGATATTTGGCAACCAATCGTCAGGGCACTCATCAGGATGAGACTGGCATAAATGCGCTTAAAGGAGAGCATAAGGTTCGACCAGCGTACCCGTTTACTGGGAAGTGGAAATATCTGACCATATTGCTCTGTTCCTGCGGTAATAGCGATTTTAGCTATGACACTTTGGCAACTACGCGAGCATTTTAACGGACGAGTTCAAAGACAATATATCTGCGCCATCTTCGCCACCACTCTCGAAATTCCATTATTATCAAGTTTTTGAAGGACTGCTTAGGAACGAGGATTAAACAAGATGCATTTCTATAGGTCGGTAGGTTTTGGCTTCGACTACGCTCAGCCAGCGTTGTCTGCTGATACCGAACCCTGAGCGTAGTCGAAGGGTGGCTGGTGAGAAGAAACCGGTAATTTATTTAATCCTCGTTCCTTAGCTCTTGCGCAATCGCTCTAAAAAATGACTGACTTACCGTCTATGGTTGAGCATTTCAGAATACCTGTAGTTGGTGAAGGTAGCAAAATAGTCTTCATTGTCGCTAAATAGCGCGTCTGTGAACTCATAGCTATCCGCTTTCCAAACTTCTCCCGTTTGAATATTGCAAAGACATCTTCCCCTAGACGCTCATTCCTTCAAAAGTTTACTAGGCCCGCTAGTCCATGCTTTTCAGAAGCATCTGACAAACCAATGTCTAATAGGTAAGGCAGATTTCGACCAAGCTTCGAGAATAGGCTGTAAGCCTGCGGGTAATTCTCTCTCTTGTACTTATTCTCACAATGGCATCAGCCGTTCTGATAGTAACGCCGCCCTCTGGCTTTGTTGCATAAATGGGTCGATAGGAAGCTGCGGAAGGTAGTGAGAAGCCGT
>QBMC01000249.1 GCA_003242035.1 Nodosilinea foveolarum
AGGGGCCGTTAAGAAACAAGCTCATGCTTTAGAGCTAAGGTAGAGGATAGCTCAATAAGGCTAGCCAAAATGAAGTTACGAGCAATTCATTCCTGTAGTTGTGCTGCCTGCCAATCAGGAGAACCGAAGACACAGTTACATCACAGCGAACTCAATCTATTAATGAGCCGTTTAGACGAGCGGCAACGGCGATGGCTAGCGGCGGTTGAAGCCAACCGCATTGGTCGAGGTGGAACCGAGCATCTGCGCACGATAACAGGCTTAGATATCAATACAATTCGTCGAGGGCGTCAGGAACTAGCGTCTGCGTTTGCCTCAAATCCATCGGGTCGCATCAGAGAAATCGGCGGTGGTCGCAAGCGCCTCGAAAAAAAGTAGATACTCTCGACCAGACGCTTCAATCAGTGGTGGAGAACGAGACCGCAGGCGACCCCTGTGGGCCTCAAAAATGGGTACGTCAGAGTCTGCGACGCCTCAAAGCTACCCTAGCCGAGGTAGGAATGCTGATGAGTCATGTGAGTATTCGTCGATGGTTGAAGCAGCATAAGTATTCGCTCAAAGCCAATCGCAAGTCAGTCGCCAGCACCCAGCACCCGCAGCGAGATCAACAATTTCGCTATATCCGTCGCATCAAAGCACGATTCATTCGCGCAGGTCATCCGGTCATCAGTGTAGATACCAAGAAAAAAGAACTGATTGGCAACTTCAAGAATGCCGGACAGAGCTGGTGTCACGCACCGGAGCCGGTAAATGACCACGATTTTCCCCATCATGCGAAAGCCAAAACGGTACCCTACGGAATTTATGATGTGGTTCACAATCAGGGCTATGTCTATGTCGGTACGAGTAGCGATACGCCCGACTTTGCCGTTGCCGCAATTGAACGGTGGTATCGTCGCGCTGACCGTCCGCAATTTGCGGATGAAAGCAAGTTACTCATTCTTTGTGACGCAGGCGGTAGCAATGGCTATCGCTTACGTAACTGGAAGTTTCAACTGCAACGCTTTGCCGATGACTACGAGGTCGAGGTAATGGTCTGTCACTATCCCACAGGTGCTTCTAAGTGGAATCCTATTGAACACAGACTCTTCAGCATGATTTCAAGCAACTGGGCAGGCAAGCCCCTACGGTCAATTAATGCGATGACTGCCCTTATTCGAGGAACCTCTACTGATACCGGCCTCAACGTAAAAGCAACTCAACTCAAAGGTCACTTTCCTACGAAAGTCAAAGTCTCTGACCAACAAATGGCAACGATAAATCTGACTCACCGCAAGATTTGCCCACAGTGGAATTATATGGTTCATCCTCGTACCTCAGAATGGCAGATAGCATGAAATTATTAATTTACAAGCCCTTAGACTGGGCCGTCGCTGCTCTGGGCATACCGCTCAATAACAGAGCCGCTGAAGTTAGACTGAGCGCGGCAATTCGAAAAGACTTCATATTGTTTATTAACTTTTAGTTCTTAGATGTTCTCTGACAGGATGCGCGATCGCTCTCTTATTTATCTCTAGCTATCGGTTGATTTCAGCAAATTCCGCCAGATCTAACCAGCCGACTTCAAGCTCACCCAAACCGCTAGCCAGCCGCCAGCCGCAGCCGACGCCCCAGAAGTTAGCAAGCTAATAAACAGCCACCAAATTGCGATCGCCACCTGATGACGCACCTGCTCAGCCTTTTCCTGCACGGCTTGAGCCGCCAACGCACTCTGTTGTTTAAATCCATCTTGAGCACCCTCCACGGCTTCTAAAAACTTTTGTTTAGCCGGTGCCAACATCTCATCCAAATTCAATCTCTCATCGAAATCAGAAATCGCTTCCTTAACCGGATCTAAAATATCATCACTCACCAAATGTGTTAATGAATGAACCGCAGACTGAATACCCTGCCACTGTTCTGCACTTTTTGTTTCTAGCTGCGCTTTAATTTGGGGCAGCGTTTCCGTAGTCGATTGCCACGTATCAGAAAGACCGCCAGTAATAATTTGAACATCCTCCGGCTTAAGATCTTTACGATGCCCAACCACCTGCTGCCAAAAGTCAGCGCCCAGTTCAGGCAGCTTATCCACCGGGATAGATTGCGCAGTCGCGGCTAAAATCCGGCTCGCATCTTGAACAATTTCCTCCGGCTTAGAAGAGAGATCCTGTCGCTGAAGATATTGACTAAGCTGATGAGTTAGCTGCGCTCCCCAGTCCTGCGAACTATCAGCCGCCCTCTCTACCCAGCGCCGTGGATATTTGATCAGAGAATCGCCCTTTGTTCTAATCAACGCTAGCAAGTCGTTTTTAACCGAGACCGGAACGCTAAGAGACGCCACCAACCTACCAGGGTCTAGGTTTTGAGAGAGACCCATCGGGCTGACGATAGCAGACTGAACCTGTTGAAAAACTTCGTCTTTAAAGTCTCCTAAATTCGCTTCCGACCAATCAACCGATTGCAGATAGTCTGTTACCTTACGAGAGAGCGAGGCCGTAGAAGGATCTACTCTGTGCGTTTCCCAAGCAGCCGTCAGCGCCTTAGTCAGATCGCGTTTCTGGGCTTTACTAATGCCTTTCCGTCTGGCAATAATTTTAGTCACTGGCCCAAAATCAGGATTTATCCCGCCTCGCGTCCAAACGTCCGACGTAGCCGAGAGTTCTTCAAGCTGCGATCGCACTTTCTCCTCAACGCTATCTGCACTCAGCTTACTCAAAGAGGTATAGCGAAAATAAGCAATCAGCGTCTTTTCTAATTCTGCGATCGCCCCTTCTATCTCAGCTTTCTCTTCTTCTGACTGTTCTTCTAACTGTTCTGGTTTTAATTTATCCTCTAAAATCGGCGTCTGCTTTACTTTATTCCTTACGGTCTCCAACACATTTTCTCGAACCCCTTCCAGCTTCTCAGCTACATCCTCCACAGCCTCTGCCGTCAAATCGCCTCGCTGCTGCAACCAGTGAGAAAACTCTGAATGCTTCAGCGCCTGAAGCTGCTTTTCCATAACTGTCGGATCGGCCTCTGGATCGTAAATTCGCTCAGCAAATTCCTCAGGTAGCGTCTCCGCCTGAAGCAGATCGACCGGTGATTCTTTCAAATAGTTTTCAGCGTCTAGCTCAATAATGTTAAAGGGAGCCACTTCGCTGTCATCTACAAAATTTTGAAAAGTGTTCCAGGCAGTTTCAAGATCCAAATCCGATGTATCTATACGACTAACCGCAGAGCGTAAAAGATCTCGCCAGTTGGGAAGCATTGCTGCGATCGCCGCAGTTGGCTTTTTAGCTTGAGCAGGCGCAATAGAAACGTCAGCAGCTTTTGTCTCTTCAACATCATCTTTCTCAGGTTCAACCTCTGCAACCTCTAATTGAATGCCATCCAAAACAGAGTTTGCTTGGTCTTGGGTGAGAGACGTGCGATCGCAAATCTCCGCTAGCAAAGTATCCCTTTCTTGAGCCAACAGCGCCGGTAGCTGGTTTTGCTGGTCAGCGAGCGATCGCTTAATCGCCGTCGAAAAGCTTTCAAGGGTTCCTTGCAAATCCTCCTGAGTAGACGGCTCCGAGTCACCCGGCAAAAATGTTTTCTCAACGGCTGAAAATAATCGACGAATCCCGGCAGTCGCTGTGCCTAGCACAAAATCGAGTACGCCAGAAACTGTAATAGAGCTAATCCAAATCAAAATCAGTAGATAAGCAGCCCAAAGAATCAGACCAAAAATTAGCCCAGCCGACAACTGAGTAATATCGCTAAACGTGACAGATAGAAAAGCCGTCGCAAATAAAATAGGCGCTAGCGTTAGCGTTACTCCCAGTCCAATCAAATGACTGACTGGTGGAATACCCCCATCGTCTGCGGCTGGTTCACCAGAACTTTCTGAGCGATTAATCGCCGTCTGAGACGAGTTGGCAGAGGCTGGCGCGTTGGTGAAACCTTCCCTCGGGGAAATCGCCCACCCCAAAGCAGACAGGCCCAGAGCCACCCCCAAATTAGTCAGCAGTAGCTGAAAGGCAAAGGCCATCAACAAGCTTGCTAGCAGTAAGAAAAACATCAACAATGGCCCTTTTTGTCAGCTCTTTAGCTTATACACAGAGTCATTTTTTTGACTTCTATCAAAGGAGAGACCCCTGAATAACTCAAGCCTCAAATTCGTTGATAAACTTCACTAGCCTGCAAGTCTTGTAGAAAGCAATCTGCGGACAATTTCGATCTAATCGCGCAGGTTTTTAGATACTGATGAGCCGCTTCAACAACACTCAAATTTTGAGCTTTCTCAGCCGCCTCAGCCAACGATTCGAAGTAAAAAGGATAGCCCTCACCCAAATACTCAACCACAGCAGGCAGCGGATTTACTAGCAGCGGCGTCGCCCTAGCAATGCACTCAATTACAGTATCGTTAGCGCTAGCATCGTGCAAAGACACGAAGGCAATATTTTCCGTTAGCAGTTGATCGTAGTCCTGATCAGATAAGGACTGACCCATCAATAACTGTCATTTTCATCTGATTCCATCAGGCTTTAAGCTTGTCAGGCTAGGCGTCATTTCCGAGAGGAGAGTCACGATGACATTTGAATTTCGTAATCAGTTAGCGCCTGCGTTAGAAGTGCGTATGCGGAATTTGTACGAAACGCTATCAGAAAAAGACCGCCGCCGGTTCGTGGCTTTCCAGTCGCAGCAGTTAGGGCATGGCTCGATGGTGTACCTCTCAACGGTGTTGGGCTG
>QBMC01000024.1 GCA_003242035.1 Nodosilinea foveolarum
GGCTAATGCTCAAGCGGCTTGCAGCCTCTCTCTGAGATGTCAAACAGGCTCTATAGGCTAACCCAGCATAGAAATTCTATAGAACCTTGTATTTAAGCAAAGCGAAGCTCGATTGATCTCTGCGCGATATAATGAAAGCCTGAGATCTCTAACGAGCGAAGCCCCGCCAGTTGAGCTATGACTGCGATTCCTCTATTTCCAGGCATGAATCCCTATCTTGAAAGCCCCTACCGCTGGCCAGAGGTTCATACTTGGCTGATAGTCGAGCTAGCTAGAACGCTGAATCCTCAGCTAAAGCCAAAGTACCGCGCTGCTGTAGAAACGCGCATTTACACAGATTCGGTTCTGGTTGGAATTGCAGATGCTGCCGTTTTTGAGAAGCCTAATATCTCTCCTAAAGGGAAAACATCTGTAGCGATCGCCACCAAACCAGAGCGGGTAACTATTCCTATGATGAGCGAGGTTACAGAAAGATATCTAGAAATTCGAGAACGTGAAACGCAAAGAGTACTAACGGTAATAGAAGTACTATCGCCCGCCAACAAGCGAGCCGGACAGGGACGCAAAAAGTACTTGGAAAAACGCCAAAATATCTTAGATAGCAACACTCATCTAGTAGAAATAGATCTGTTGCGAAAAGGCGAACCTATGCCGCTATGCGACGAACAAAAAGCAGCCTACCAAATCCTAGTCAGTCGAGCCAGAGAGCGTCCGATTGCAGACCGATATGCCTTCGACCTACGAGAGTCAATTCCGCAGTTTTCGATACCCTTAGACAGCGGAGATATGGAACCCGTTATTGATCTAAAAGAATTATTAAATAGAATTAGTCGAGATTCTGGAATAGAAGAAAGCATAGACTATTCAGTTCAGTCGCAGCCAGAACTTTCAGCCACAGATCTCGATTGGGTACATTCCCTCCCAGCAAGTTCCTAGCAATCGAGAGAACGTACTTTGGCATCCTCATAAATTTGATACCAAATGGCCTGAGCATTCGCCGTAATGTTGCCACGCGGCGGAAAAGCCGAGTATTTTAACCGACTGTCGAAGCGAACGTGCAGCCAGGGTACGCCATGCCCGTGCGTGTTGCACCACACCGTTTTCTCCTGCAAAATAGCCTCCAGACAAATCTCTCCTACCTGCTGCCAGAGTGATCGCCCCATCTCCCCCGACGCCGTTCGACAAAAAGCTCCAATATGACCAAACTCTCCTACATTTTTGGGCACCAGCAACCGGGCATCTCCCGAAAAATTATCAAAAGTTGCCGTCAATTCCTCGGGGCCTAACGCGCTCAAGTGCTGATTAAAATCGTGCGGATTGGCTGGTCTAAACTGAGCCGGAAAAGCGATCGCAAAAAACGGATGCGTCTGCGCCGTATAAGGATGAATCGGGACAGGCTTCCATTCAAAATCAAACGGCAAATCTGCCCAAGTCTGATTCCAGCGATCGCAAAAATCACGATCTTCGACCAAAGCGCGAGCAATTTGCGCCCAGCTAAACACAGTTCCCTGTGAATCTACAAAGCGAACTAACCGAGCTTCTTTATGAGCGATCTCCACGGCTACTACTTCTCTCACACCCGCTCAGAAACCCCACCCATCCGCAGCCCAACCAAAGTCCTCACCGTCACCCACCGCACAAACACCAGCGTCATCACCACCTTCACCTTCTCTCGAACCCCTTTCAACTCAGGATGGCCTGCCATCTTAAACGCAAACCTGACCGGCGGCATTAAATGAAATCCTACCAGCTTGCAAAAGGCCAAGTTACCGGCCCAAACAGACTCTGCCTGCCGACAGCGCAAATCGTAAAACCCGCCCGCATGACGACTCGCCTGCCGCGCTAGCTGAGCAAACGAAGATCGCGCCGGATGTTGTACCCGCGCTTGCGCCGCATAAACTTGCGCATAGCCTGCGGCAAACACCCGCTGCCCCCACTCCACGTCGCCGCTAGACTTCAGCGCCGGGTTAAATCGCCCCACCTGTTCGAACACCGCCGCCCAGGTAAACACGTTAGCCGTTGCCCCGTAGTGGTCTTGCGTCACAAACTTCTGCTGCGACAGCGCCATTACACTTTCAAACAATTCCACCGGATGCTGAGGATTATGCATCACAATTTCAACTGCTCCCACCACCAGCCCACAGTTTGGGTGCGATCGCAACGCCGCCACTCCCGCCTCAATCCAGCTAGCCGACGGCACACAGTCAGCATCGGTAAACGCCAACACCTTGCCCTTAGCCACCGAGATCCCTCGATTTCGCGCCGCATAAGAACCCGGCAGCGTCTCGCAAACCAGCCGCGCCGCCGGACAATCTGCCACGGCAGATACCATAGCCGCCAAATCTTCAGAGCCATTGTCCACCACAATCACCTCAAACGGCGAGTAGCGCTGAGCCTGCAGACAGTTCAGACAAACCCTTAGTCGTCTGGCATCGTTATAAACCGGAATAATGACAGAAACCAAAGGATTCATCGGTTCAGGCTACTTCTTTCGCAACACTTCCGCCCATTGCTGGCTAAAAGCCCCCACAAACTGCCGCTCGCTGCGATTCAGCTCACCTAAAAACACTAGCAGTAAAGGAATCAGCCCACTTAGCGCCAACAGCTTCAGCACCAGCGACGGATCGGGCGTAATCCACTCCATGCCTAGAAAATATACCATCCCACTAGCGATCGCACTACGCACAAACGTCCCAACGGGTACAGATATTTGCCAAATTCGGTTAAGCGCCACTAAGCTAGCGATCGCCCCCAATCCAGACGTGCCCGCATTCACCCAGCAAGCGCCCATCTCTCCGTAGCTCGGCACAAACAGCGCATAGCCCACCGCTGAAATCGGCAGCATCGGAGCCACCAGCACCGCCGTCAAGTTTGGCCTTCCTGCCGCCGTCAACACCGCCGTCGCCACCGAAATCATCACCAGCCCCATCGCGCCAAAAATTAGCACCGCCAGCACCGGCCCCGCCACGCTAAACGCATCGCCATACACCACCCGCACAATCGGCACCGCCGCCGCCGCCGCCAGCGCCGAAAACGGCAGCAGCGCCACCACCAGCCGCACCGAATTAAAGCTCATTTCCCTCGCGCTCGCCATCTCTTCCCGACGTAGGGCGCTATTCAACGTAGACAACAATAGCGGCGAAAAAGACAACGCAAAAACGCCAGGAACAAGGGCCAGATTCTGCGCTGCCCCATACACCCCCACCTGCTCCACCGTACCCCCCAAAGTCTTCAGCATGAATAGATCGAGCTTGTCGAATAGCCGCAGACTCGTCGCAAACAAGAACAGCGGCAGCGCGTAGCCAAACAGTCGCTGCGACGCGTAACCCGAGCGGCGGAACAAAGGCGGATGCACAAACCACCGGGCAACTATCAGCTCCGCTATTGAGGCTCCCAAACTGCCGAGAATCGCCCCCTCAATACTCCAGTTTGCGAACTCCACCAGCCCCGCAATTATCGCCAGCCGAACCAGCCAACGCACTGCGCTCGCCCCCGCCCGCGCCTGAAATAGCTCTCGCCCCATCAAAATTTGCCGATGCGCATCCGCCAGACAAAAAATCGGAATATCTAGCGCAAATAGTCGCAAATAGCCAACCGAACTAGGAACATCCAGCAAAGCTGCAATCGGCCCAGCAAACACCCACAGCGCCAAGGCCGCCGCCGACCCAATCAAAAGATGGAGCTGAGCGATCGCACTCCCCACTGGCTGCCAATCGTCCTCATCGCTGACAAACTTCACTGCCGTCCGCGCAAAAATAGACGTAATCGTCAATTCCACCCAGCTCACCAGCACCGAGACCAGCGTCAGCACACCGTACCCATCCGGGCCTAAATTTCGCGTTAAAATTCCCGCCGTCACCAAACCCGTCGGAAACATCAACGCCTCCGCGATAAACACCCAGAAGGTGCCGCTCGCAAAATTCTGAGCCGCTGTTTTACGGGGCGGCTTATTAGGCGTTTTACGAACTGTCTTATCAGTCGGCATACTGGCAAATAGATCGGTAGTTGAACTAGCAAATGGATTGACAAGATCTTCGGACTCTCATCGACTCACGAATGTTCCAAGAGTGCTTCGAGGCGATCTGTCTAAAACGCATCCAACTCAACCGATATATCGCATACCAGCAAGCGCCAAAAATCTCTATCCAACAGCCGACAACTCTTTCTCCTTCTGCGCCTTAATCTCCGCCCACTGCTCCTTTGTAAAGTCCTCATGATAAGAGCGCTCAACGTTGATATTCCAAAGATCGTGCTTCTCACCCAAGATATTCTTAGCCGCCAGCAGCCCGCTCAGCATCGAATGATCCTGATTATTATACCGGTGCATCCCATTTCGCCCTACCGTCTGCAAATTCTCAAACGTCTGCATAAAGTCCTGCAACACCGCCAAATGCTGCCGATAATCACCGTCATAAACCGGATAAGCCTTCTTCTGTCGAATTACCGTACCATCTTCTACAAACGACGCATCCGGCACTAGGTCTAGTCCAACAATCTCTTTAGTCGCCAAGCGAATCAGTTCCTCGTCGCTCCGCTCCCAAATATCGTCCCCCTCGCTACAAAAATACTCCATCCCCAGACAGGTCTTCTCCGGGTCAGGCACCATCGCCGCGCTCCAGTTCTTAAAATTCTGAATGCGGCCCACTCTAAACTCAGGGCTATGAATATAAATCCAGTTATCCGGGAAAAGAGACTTGATGTTGACCACAATCGGCACAATTAAAAAGTCTCGATACTTCAGTCCATTCGCCGCCTCTAATACAGCCTTAGGCGCAGGCGGATCTAAACGTTTTACCAGCGCGCTCACCGGCATACTAGAGACAAAATGATCGCCCGTTACCGCCGAAACCTGATCGCCCTGCTGCACAATTACCCGATCAATTCGCGTTCCCGTCCGCTCTATCCGCAGCGCCCGTGTATTCATCTCCACCGTAGACCCGCCTTCCTTAATCAGGTCACGACATTTCTCCCACATCATGCCAGGGCCTAAAATAGGATAGTCAAACTCCTTAATCAGCGTCTTGGTGTCATTACTGCCAAACATGGCGTTGATGACAGCCTTAGAGAGCGAGAGTCCTTTAATTCGCTGCGCCGCCCACTCCGCCTGAATTTTGTCGCAGGGAATGCCCCACACCTTTTCTGTATAAGACTTAAAAAAGGTGCGATACAGCCGCTGCCCAAACCGCTCCGTCACCCATTCTTCAAAGTTCTCAGCCTCACGCTCCGGCTTTAGCTTAGCCTTGGCTCTAGCCTTCAAATAGCTCAGCACAATCAACGTGCTATCAATCGGGCCAATGTTCTTCAGCGTACTCGAAATAGAAAGGGGATAGTCGAAAAAGCGATTGCGATAGTAAATTCGAGACAGCCGAGGAACCTGAATAAAATCGTCGCCTAAAATCTCTTTCCAAAGCGCCTGCACCTCTCCCACCTTAGTGAAAAAACGATGCCCCCCAATGTCAAAACGATAGCCTTTATAAGTCTCAGTGCGAGAGATTCCGCCGACTTTGTCTGCCTGCTCTAGCACAATGGCTTCCTGGCCATTTCTAACTAAATCATAAGCCGTGACCAAACCGGCTGGACCTGCACCAATTACTACAGTACGAGAAGCCATATATAAGAATCCCTGATTTTTTAATAAGTGATTGTCTCAGCACACCCTACCCAGGACGCAGCCGATAGCGAGCCGTTGTATAGGCATACACCAAACCGCTATAGAAGAAGTAAAGCCAATGCCAGGGAACCGTCTTTAGCGCAAATAGCCAGCCATGCCGCTGATAAAAAAAGCGATATACCGGCAGGTTAATGAGCAATAGACCCAGGCCACACAGCAGCGCAGTTGTCCACCAGAGCAAAGACCCGCTAGCCAAACCCCAAACGGAAACGGTCGGACTTGCATCAAACGCGATCGCACCCACCCCTACACCCACCGCCGAAAGCAGCAGCCCAAACACCAAAATCACGCTAACCTTGCTGCTCCAATTCAAGTTCAGCTCTTGGGTAAACCGCTGATAAAACGCAGGCCGCGTCCGCTGCACCTGCATTAACAAGTTCATCCAAGGCAACGCCCGATAAAAAATATCGGCTCGCAGCAGCGTCATAGGCGTCCATCGCTTCAGGTGTTTCACTTGGATATCCGAGCGCAAATGAATCGGATATCCGGCATACTTCAGTCGGTAACCCAGCTCAATGTCCTCAATGCAAGGCCGCCGATAGCCTTCATCAAATCCCCCTACCGCTTCAAATACAGGGCGACGAATCGCGCCACAAGCGCCCCAAAAGGTAGAGGCTTCGAGGCCCGCCTGCTGATGGGTGTAATGATGAATCAGGTTTTTATACTGCGAAAGAAAATTAGGCGCACCCGGCGCATCGTCGTAAGAGCCAATGAGCGCCGCTAAGCTAGCATCTGCCTCAAAGCTCTGGGCGACCTGTGCCAGCGTATTGGGATGCACTTCCACGTCAGCATCTACAAAAAACAAAATATCGCCGTTAGCCAACTTCGCGCCAATATTACGCGCCTTGGCAGGCCCGCCAGACTCCGGCAACCGAATTAGCCGCACCCCAGATGCTTCGGCCAAACGCCAGCTACCGTCAGAGTCACCGTCTGAGACCACAATAATCTCAACAGAGCGAGCGGCCATAATCGCAGACCCCGACTGATGAGCCGATAAGCGATCGCCCACAGGCCCGCGTTGAGTGATGCTCTGAGGGAGAGGCTTGACCGTAAAGTCGCGATTGACGGAGGCCGTAAGCGCCTTCAAGCAGCGCCGAAAGTCATCTCCACCGTTATAAACTGGAATAACGACGGAAATTAAAGGATTAGAGTCGTGCATTATTTGGCCTCGCTCCGTAGCTGTAAGAAAACTGAAACAGCAAAGCGCTGGAATACCTGTAGCATAGAGACGTAGGAGTGCCTAATATCACTTAAAGAGCAAGCTAAGGTTTGCTTATTAGTAAGTATAATTACCAGCTTAAGCATAGCAAAGTAACAAAAGGTAGGTATTTTTTCTGTTTACTTTCACAGACAGCTTATGACTAGAGGTAGTTTTATCAAGCTGGGATAAAGCTAGGGAAACCGTATCAATACAAGCAGAGAATACGTCCTTGAGCACGCACAAATAATCTATCAAACAGCCTTTACCCTAGCTTCTAAACACCGTTTTCTAGTTCTCAAGTAATCGCTAATCGGTTTATCTCTACATCATTTGAACTCTTAGCCGCCGCGCGATTGCACCTCTAAAACTGACCAGCAAGCGCCGCCACACAGCGATCGCAAATCGTCGGATGCTCGCTCGACGCCCCCACATGAGTAGAGTAATTCCAGCAGCGATCGCACTTCTTGCCCTCGGCCTTAGCCACCCCAATCGTCAGCCCGTCTACCTCAGCTTGGTACTTAGTCGCCGCCACTCGATCCAAACTATCTGATAGCTCCACCTGAGACACCAAAAATAAATAGCGCAGCTCATCTACGTTATTGCCCTCAGAAGCCACGCCGTTCGCCGGATTCATCGCGTTCAAAGTCTTTTGCAAACTTTCATCGCCCGTATTCAGCAGTAGCTTCGCCTCCAAAGAAGACCCAATCGCCTTATCCGAGCGGCCTTGCTCTAGCACCGTGTTCGCCTCATCGCGAATCGTCCGCAGCCGCTGCCACTTCTTCACCAAATCGGGTCGTACCCAGGCTTCTGACGTCTGCACCCAGCCAGACTCAAACACCGAGTCCGCGCCCGTGTCGTAGGGCAAAAACTGCCAAATATCCTCAGCCATGTGAGAAAGTACCGGCGCGATCGCCTTAGCCAAATTCTCAATCGCCGCCGCCAGCACCGTCTGACAGCTCCTGCGCCGATCCGAATCCGCCGCGCTAATGTACAGCCGATCTTTCGCAATATCCAGGTAAAAGTTAGACAGATCTACCACGCAAAAATTCTGCACCGTTTGGAAAAACTGAAAGAACTGATAAGACTCAAACGCCTCCTTCACCTCAGCAAACACCTCGCTCATGCGGTGCAGCATGTATTGGTCTAGCTCGGGGAGGTTTTCGTAGGCGATCGCATCCTTCGCCGGATCAAAATCAGCTAAATTCCCTAGCAAAAACCGCGCCGTGTTGCGAATTTTCCGATACACGTCCGACATTTGCTTTACATTGCGCATCCCCAGCCGCATATCGCCCGAGTAATCCACCGAAGACACCCAAAGCCGCAGCACATCCGCGCCGTAAGGTGGTTCCTGCTTCTGATTATTGCCGCCCTTGATAATCACGTTAGGGTCAACGCCGTTCCCCAGCGACTTACTCATCTTGCGCCCGTTCTCATCGAGCACATAGCCGTGCGTCACCACCTGCTTATAAGGCGCATGGCCATTACAAGCCACGCTAGTGAGCAAGCTTGACTGAAACCAGCCGCGATGCTGGTCAGATCCTTCTAGATAAATCTCTGCCGGATAGTCCAACCCCGTGCGCTGCTGCACCACCGACGCCCAAGAAGATCCCGAGTCAAACCACACGTCCATCGTGTCCATGCCCTTTTGGTAGATCTTCCCATCATTCCTATAAGCTTCCGGCAGCAGATCCTCCACGCTCATCTCCCACCAAGCGTCCGCGCCCTTTTCGGCCACAATCGCCTGCACGTGCGCAATCGTCTCCTGCGTCATCAGCGCCTCGCCCGTTTCCTCCTCGTAAAACACCGGAATGGGCACTCCCCAGCTACGCTGCCGCGAAATGCACCAGTCCGAGCGCTCCGAAACCATCGACGTAATTCGGGTCTTGCCCTGCGCGGGAATCCACTTCACTGTGTCAATTGCCGCGATCGCCTCACCCACAAAGCCCTTCACCGACGCGAACCACTGCTCCGTCGCCCGATAAATCACCGGCTTCTTCGTCCGCCAGTCGTACGGATACTTGTGCGCGTAAGGTTCATGCTTTAGCAAAACCTTTTCTTCACTCAAAGCCTCAATAATGGCGTCGTTCGCCGTCTTCAGCACATTCAGCCCTTCAAAGCCACCTGCTTCAGCCGTAAAGTTGCCGCGCGCATCCACCGGACACAAAATCGGCAAACCCTCCCGCTGACCCACCAAAAAGTCTTCCTGACCGTGACCCGGCGCAGTATGCACCAGTCCCGTACCCGACTCGGTCGTCACATAGTCACCGCCAATCACAATCGGACTCACCCGGTCGAAAGCACTGTCTTTTTTAGCCAAGGGATGTCGGTAAGTCGATCCAGCGATCGCGCTCCCCTTAATCTCCGCCACCACCTTCAGCCCATTGCCAAACGTCTCCGACAGCTTTTCCGCCAGCTCCTTAGCCACAATCAAATACTGAAAAGGATCTCCCAACTCACTCTCCACCACCGCATAGGTCAGCTCCGGATTCACCGAAACCGCCACGTTCGCCGGAATCGTCCAGGGCGTCGTCGTCCAAATCGCTACCCCCAGGCTGTCCCCAGGAGAATTTAAGAAGGGAACAAGCGTCTCCTTTGCAGCCTCCGAAGCACTCTCCATCGGGAACGCAATATAGATACTTGGCGAAACATGATCCTCCGGATACTCCAGCTCCGCCTCAGCCAGCGCCGTCTGCGAAGAAGGACTCCAGTGAACCGTCCTCAGCCCTCGGTAAATATGGCCATTCTCGACCATCTTGCTAAATACCCCTAGCTGCGCCGCCTCATACTCCGGCGTCAGCGTTAAATAAGGATCTTCCCAATCGCCCCAAACGCCATAGCGCTGAAAGCCCTCGCTCTGCTTCTGAACCGTCTCCAGGGCAAACCCTTTCGCCCGCTGCCGCAGCTTCAAAGGCGTCAGTTCTCGCCGCTCCGAAGACTTCATCTTCTGCAATACCTTTAGCTCAATCGGCAGTCCGTGGCAGTCCCAACCCGGCACATAGCGAACTTTGCGCCCCTGCAATATTTGGTACTTATTGATAATGTCCTTCAAAATCTTGTTCAGCGCATGGCCCATGTGCAAATCGCCATTCGCATAGGGCGGCCCGTCGTGCAGCGTAAACGGCTCGCCCGGATTATTCTGCGCCTGATTCTGATAAATCGCCTTCTCGTTCCAGTATTTTTGCAGCTCCGGCTCGCGCTTCACCGCATTCGCCCTCATGCTGAAGTCAGTTTGAGGCAGCAGCACCGTCTCCTTATAGCTCTTCACCGGTGCTGAAGAGGTCTCTGAGTTTTCTGAAGGGGAGGCATTTTTAGAATCGTTCACAGGGATCGCAGGTTCTATATATAAGAGGTGTACGCAAAAAATCAGAAGCGCAGATTAGGTCATTCTGCCTTGAAGTCCAGCCCGATTCAAGCTAGTCAGCCCAATTGCTATCTTCCCAGTCGTCATCTTCAAGGTCATCATTGTATCGACTATCGCCCTCAGCAGACGGGTTAACGTCAGCGTCGCGAATGGGACGATTGCCGACAGAAGCATTGCTAACGCTAGCGTCTCGGCGCGGAATTTCAATCATGGGCTTGGCAGGCTTGGGCTTAGTCAAAGAAACTACAACGTCTTTCACCCATCCCACCAAAATCATTGGCATTGCTAACAAGCTAGGTTTCTTTCCAGCCGTCACCGTGGACAGAGATTTTGGCTGACTCGCCGCTACGGGCACCTGATCGCTCCATTGAGTTTCGTGGGTCTTGTGAGCGATCGCCCTATCATCCACCCTCGTCTGTAGCCCCTCAGAACCCAGCTCTACAAAGCTCGACTCAAATTCCGACTCAGGCTCAACAGATGTGGAATCGACCTCATCAGCGATCGCTTCCTCAGCAGTAAAATCCTCAGAAACAGCTTCTTCAAAGATCAACTCCTCAGCGATAAACTCCTCAGCGCTGCCTGCTTCAAGCACAAGTTCCTCAGACATCAGCGCTTCAGATAAGTCCTCCTGGGGTACATCTTTCTCAGTTGCAGATTCTACAGCCACGACCTCAGCCTCAGCGGAAGGCGGCGCAGAATAAGCCCAGTCAGCCACCGCCTCGTCTATATCCGCAGAAAGTCCCGTCGCTTCTTCTACAAAAGCAGTAGAAAACAGCTCCCCTTGCTGAACCTCAGCCAACGCCACGCCATCTTCTACAAATTCGTAGTCGTACGCGGGTCGCCGACGCGGATCTAGCCGAGCGTTCAACCCAGCAGATCCCTCTACTGCCCGTCGCTCTAGTCGCACAGGCCGCACATTTTCATCCGGCACAATCCGCAGCTCATTCAGCTTGCTTTTTGCCCAACCGCCTACCACCTCAGGCGTCAGCACAATCGGTGTCTGCTGATAAACCGGCGTTTTCTGTCGGCGCACCGTCAGCGTTTGCCAGCCCAAACCCAGCAACAAAGCCACCGCCACCATCTGACCCAACAGCACCAGCCCGGTCATCTGCCCAGCGCCAAACCACAGCACCGCCGAATACAGCAGCCCCAACCCACCCCACAAAAAATCAGAGCGCCGATGCACTTCCGGATAAAAGAAGGCCGCTAAATAAAACACTAGGCTGCCCAACCCCAGCAGCACAGCCAAAACATGCGCAAACATTCACCAACCGCTTACAATCATCCTCATTGTGTCGGATCGAGGTTCACTTGTGCCTGTGAATTTGAAGCAGACCTCACATCGCCCCAGAATTTTTGCTAAACAGCACCATCACCGTCTTAAAGATGAGCTGAATGTCATACATTAGGCTCCACTTTCGCTGATACTGCAAATCCAGCCGAATTACGTCCTCAAACGAAGTCACCTTAGAACGTCCGTTGACCTGCCACTCGCCGGTCATCCCTGGCTTTACATTCAGCCGCTGCCACTGAGAAACCTCGTATTTTTCAATCTCATCTGGCGTCGGCGGACGCGTTCCAACTAGGCTCATATCGCCCTTAAGCACATTCCAAAACTGCGGAAACTCGTCCAGGCTAGTGCGCCGCAAAAACTTCCCAATCTTAGTAATTCGATGATCGTTGTCGTTCTTAAACAGCGGCCCCTCTAGCTTATTGACCACCTCTTTTTTGCGCGCCTCTGCGTCCACCACCATCGAGCGGAACTTCCAAATCTTGAAGCGCTTACCTAAAAACGAGCAGCGCGTTTGGGCAAAGAAAATGGGGCCACCGTCATCTAGCTTGATAATAATGCCGACCACTACCCACAAAATAGCCGTGAGCGTCAGGCCCATGAGTGCGCCGATAATATCCAACGCTCGCTTTGCCTTAGAGCGAACCGAGGGATGAGTTTCGGGTAAATTTCCCAGCGCCCGCTGGTAGCGCCCCCGCTTCAGCCGACCGCGCTGGCGCTGCTCCCGCTCTGTGGGCAGCGTTGACAGCCGCTCAATGTGAAAAACTTTGTCTAGCTCTGTTAACGAAAGCGCCATCATCACCTGGTTTGGCACATTTATCAGCCTTAGCTTCGCCCCTTTAGCTTCGCAAAGCTTATGGCAAATGACCAGAGAGCCAATGCCGCTGCTGTCTATAAATCGGGTTTGGGTAAAGTCGAGCACCACCTCTTTGAGAACTGTAGGGTGCTCGAATGCCTGTTGACAGCTACGCCTGAACGACTCAGCTTCAGCTACGGTAAAAGATTGTGTAAGATGAATCGTACCCATTGACTCCAAAACCGATGCCTCAAAGCTGGCGGGGCTGAGCGAACTGGGTAAGCGGTTGTTGTGGCTAGTCATATCAAAAAATCAGTAACAGTTCACAGGCTCAGCCGATTAAGCATGCTCAAACCGCCGTATCTTTGCAGAGCCTTTACAAAAGACACTCTGTAAAGCTACCTCAGCATGAACGGCCTCAGATGCCTTGGGCCTAGTCGGATCAGTTTAGTCAGGTTAGAAAGTTAGGCAGCTCGCCTTCCTTAGATGGGTTATAGCGCGATCGCCGAGCCAAACACCTCACCCCACAAACAACCTACCGCAAGAGTCCCAAACAAAATGATTTAACCACATCATTTTTTAGAACTTTGCAGTAAATGCATCAATATAAATCTTTGGGGCCAAATTGAGATAAATAATGACGCCCATCCGTCCGCGTCGTTTGACCTTGCCACTAGAGCCTAGCGTCACTATGTCCAAAGACAGTAGTCAATCCTTCCTCCTTTCAGACTCTGCCATGCAAGCAGCTAGCTACTCTACCTATCAAAACTTTCAATCCTCGCCTACGCTTTGCGCATCAGAACTTCAGAACTGGAAGCAGCGGATTGGACTTTTTCAAACGCATCTCCAAACAACGGCTACCCCGACGCAAGGTAGTTTATTTGATACTACCAGTACGCAGACCTCGCTTGACAGCATCAAACCCTTCGAGTTGCGTCGTCAAAACACTGAATTTTGGCGCTGGCAGTTCGATGATGTCGGCGTCCCGGCTATGTATTTTGTCATCGACTACATTGCAACGGCTCAAAAAGGCCCGATTCTTTTATATATAGGAGAAACCGTAAAGTCTAACCAGCGATGGAAAGGCGTTCACGATTGCAAGCGCTATCTCACCAACTATCAGCAGGCCCATCGCGATACTGGGCTAAAGAGCGAGTTGGCGATCGCCTTTTGGCCCCAAGCTCCCGCCGACCGACCGGCCAGACAAAAGCTAGAGTCTCAGCTCATTTATAAATGGCGATCGCCCTTCAACAAAGAAAACTGGCGCTACTGGAACACCCCATTCATCACCGGCAAAGAACCCTAGACCGAAACGCGGCAAACAGCCACGATATAATCTAGACGTACGCTGTCCTTATAGTCGCCACAAACAGGAGAACTGCTATGAGAGCTGTAAAAACACAAGTCCTAACAGATTGCTGGGTTTCAATGGCTTGGGATGAGTATGTAACCTGCTCGGAAGAGCCATCTCTAAAATCGGCAAAATGCTACTACCACGAAGGACACGGAAGATTTGAGATGCTACCAGTAGGGCCTAATCACGCCAAAGATCACACTGTCGCCAACGACGCAATTAAGCTTTTTTGCATTCTAAAATTCATCCCTATTACAGTGTTGGACAATGCTTCTTATCGAAAGGCCGGATGCGACGAATGCCAGCCTGATTTATCAGCTTATGTAGGTGACAAGGCAAATAAAGTACCTTCGTCCGGTGGGTTTATCAATCTCGATCTACAGGCTGCTCCCGATCTAGCTATCGAAGTGGCAAACACGTCGTTTTTAGATGATATTGGTGCGAAGCGATCGCTCTACGAAACCCTCAACATCTCAGAATACTGGATCGTCAACGTCGCCAAAGCAGAAGTCACCGCCTTCGAGATACTGAACCAGGGCAGTCAGCGGATCGCGACTTCCAAACTATTGAAAGGCTTCGAGTTCTCTGTACTAGAAGAAGCCCTGCGCCGCAGCCGTAAAACCGATCAGAGCAAAGTAGGCAACTGGCTAATGCAGCAGTTTCAGTCGTAGCTCCGTCAAACCAATCCCACCAGATGCAGAAGCAGGCCAATAACACCGCCACCAATCACCAGCCAAGCCGAATTGATCTTGAAGCGAAAAACCGCGATCGCACTCAAAACTGCCAATACAACCGTCACCCAATCCACCAAAGCCGCCTGCGCTAACGTAAAGGTTACTCCCGCCATCAGCCCCAAAGAGCCTGCATTCACGCCATCTAGAAAGCCGCTTGCCCAGGGCGATCGCCGAATCTTAGGCACCCAAGGATTCACTATTCCCACCAACAAAAAAGCGGGCAAAAATATCCCAATTGTCCCAGCAAGTGCACCCGCATTTCCTGCCAGCAAGTAGCCCACAAACGTAGCGGTTGTGAACACTGGCCCTGGGGTAATTTGGCCGATGGCGATCGCATCCAAAAGCTGTTGCGACGTTAGCCACTGATGATTCTCCACTAAATCTCTTTGCAAAAAAGCCAGCAGCACGTAGCCACTGCCATAAAGCACGCAGCCAATCTTAAGAAAGAACAGAAAAACGCTCACCCAGCCCAAAGAAACTGCTGCCGAAGTTGTTGTGCCTACCTGCGCTAAAGCGCCCGAAGCCGGAAGTAAAAACACGCTGATTGTTGTATTTTGAGACTGCCAGTTTTTCACCAGCATCACCGCCAAACCACAAATCAACAGCAACAAGACTTCGTTGATTCCGGTGAAATAGAGGGCGATCGCCACCATCCCCGACATTGTCGTCGGCCTATCCTTCGCCGCCTTCTTCCCCAGCTTCCACAGCGCCTGAAGCACCACCGCAATAATCACCGGCTTAATGCCATACAGCAACCACGCCATCTGCGGCACGGTTTGATATTGCACATACAGCGCCGCCAACAGCCAAACCAGCACCATCGCTGGCAGCACAAAGCTAATTCCAGCTACAAACAACCCTCGCCACCGAGCGCGCTCATAGCCAATATGAATCGCCAGCTCAGTAGAATTCGGCCCTGGCAGCAAATTAGTCACCCCGATTAAATCTAGCAGTGCCTCATGGCTCATCCACTGCCGCCGCTTGACCACCTCGTCATCCATCATGGCAATATGTGCCGCTGGCCCGCCAAAAGCCACTGTTCCCAGTCGAAAAAACACCGTCGCTAGCTCAACGAGCCGATGCCGCTGGCCTTCTGGAGATAGCATTGCGTAATCAGAAGATTCTACCGGGTGCTCTTCTAAGTTTGGGTTCACGGCAATACGCTCGGTTAAATGACTCAGCTCACCATTCTAAAAGCGATAGCAAAAATGCGCAGTGCTGCTCCATACTTTCGCTTTTGTGCGCTCACGGTCTGATCGCTCACACAGATCGCGCTATAGTTTCCTAAACCTTTGTGTCCCATCAGACATGGATTAAGCCAGGGAAATTTTAGATAATGCGATACTCTTTCAGAGTGGCCTTACCAACGCCCCAAAAAGCCATTTCTCTCCTCGCCACCGCTCTCCTCAGCGCAACTCTCTTCATCGCCTGCAATCCAGACACAGCAACAAACACAGAGAGTGCTAGTCCATCAGTTAGCAGCGATCTAAAACTCCTCTACTGGCAATCGCCAACCACCCTAAACCCCCACCTTTCCAACGGCATAAAAGACTTAGAAGCCGCCAGCATCGTCTACGAACCCCTCGCCGCCTATGACGCTGAAGAAAATCTCGTCCCCATTCTCGCTGCCGAAATCCCTACCCAAGCCAACGGCGGCATCAGCAAAGACAGCACCAGCGTTACCTGGAAACTAGAAGACGGCGTCGTCTGGTCAGACGGCAAACCTTTCACCGCCGAAGACGTGGTCTTCACCTACAACTTCATTACCAACCCAGCCACAGGCGCGACCTCTACAGAATTCTATGGCGAAATTGCCAGCGTCGAAGCCATTGACAAACTCACCGTTAAAGTCACCTTCAAGCAACCCACCGGAGCTACACTCTCATCCTTTGTAGGGGGTAGCGGCATGATTCTTCCGGCCCATATTTTTGCAGACTACATTGGAGCCGACGCCCGATCCGCCCCCGGAAATACCAACCCCGTCGGCACCAACGCCTTTCAAGTCAAAGAATTTCGCCCCGGCGATACCATCATCTACGAACCCAATCCCAACTTTCGCGGCGATCCTTCCGCCTTCACCACCGTAGAACTCAAAGGCGGGGGCGATGCCGTCTCAGCCGCTCGCGCCGTTTTGCAAACCCAAGAAGCCGACTACGCCTGGAACATACAGGCTGAACCCTCGGTAATAAAAGAACTAGAAGCTGGTAGCAGCGGCAGAATGGAATATGTCCCTAAGCCAATGATGGAAAGGATCTACATCAACTTCTCCGATCCAAATAAAGAAGTCGATGGACAAACCTCTCAAAAAGACACGCCGCACCCTTTCCTCTCCGAAAAACCAGTAAGAGAAGCCATTAGTTTAGCCATAGACAGAAAAACCATCGTAGAGCTGCTGTACGGCGATGCTGGGACGGTCGCAACCAACTTCCTAGTGGCACCCGAAAAATACGCCTCTAAAAATACTCGCTACGAGTTTGAGCTGAAGAAAGCAGCCGCCTTATTAGACAAAGCGGGCTGGAAAGACACTAACAAGAGCGGCGTTAGAGACAAAAATGGGATAGAAATGAACATTCTCTTTTCTAGCTCAGTGAATCCAGTTCGCCAAAAAACCCAAGAGATTATCAAACAGAACCTAGAAGCCATCGGTATGTCGGTTGAGCTACAAAGCGTAGAACCCGGTGTTTATTTCGGCGATCCAACTAATGCTGACTCAGTCTATCGGTTCAAATCAGACCTACAGCTATTCGCCTTCGATAGCGAAACGCCCGAACCCGACTCGTATATGGAACTCTACGCCTGCAATCAAATCGCCCAAAAAGAAAACCAGTGGTCAAAAGAGAACTCTTCTCGCTACTGTAATCCTGAGTACGAAGCCCTGTTGACTCAGCTAAAACAAGAGACCGATCTAGAAAAACGTAGAGATCTTTTCATTAAAATGAACGATTTGCTCGTTGAGGATGTCGCGCTCATTCCGCTAGTTCGTCGCAGCGATGCTTATGCCATCTCTAGCTCGCTGACTGATCTAGAATTCACTCCTTGGGCACCTAGCACCTGGAAGTTGAATAGCTGGGGGCGTCAATAGATTCTTATGGGCAAATATCTACTCAAAAGATTGCTAATCGCGATTCCGACTTTGATGGCGATTAGCATGGTGATTTATCTCGTGCTGGCATTGGCCCCCGGAGATCCGCTCAGCGGACTTGCTAACAACACTTCTATTCCGCCAGAAGTCAGAGAGAATATTCGGCGATCGCTAGGTCTCGATCAGTCTATTTCTACGCGATATGTGAAATGGGCGATCGCCTTTTTCACCGGCAACATGGGCTACTCCTTCGCCAGCGCCATTCCCGTCAGCCAACTCATCTGGCAGCGCCTACCTACTACGCTTTGGGTCGTCGGCCTCGCCTACCTTTTCTCCATCCTTATCGCCTTCCCCCTCGGCATTCTCTCCGCCCTCAAGCGCTACACCCTCACCGACCAAATCGCCACCACCTTCGCCTTCGCCGGATTTTCTATTCCACCCTTCTTTACCGGTTTGTTGTTCATCATTCTCTTCAGCGTCAAGCTCGGCTGGTTCCCCTCCATCTACAACAGCACGCTCATCGTCAACAGCGTTCCGAGCCTCATCGCCCAGGTCAAACAGTCCATCATGCCCATCGCCGTTCTCACTCTTTTTCAAACGGCTGTGCTCATGCGCTACATCCGCGCCGCCGTCATCGAACAGCTCAACGCCGACTACGTGCGAACCGCCTACGCGAAGGGTCTTAGCAGCTCGCAGGTGATTTTCCGGCACGTTCTGCGCAATGCGCTCATTCCAGTCGTCACTCTCATTGCCCTGGATATCCCCGCCGTCTTCACTGGCGCACTTGTTACCGAACAGGTCTTCCGCATTCCTGGCATCGGCTCGCTGCTCATCGACGCGATCAACCGCAGCGACACCCCTGTTGTCATGTCGATTACCTTCATCTACGCGATTTTGATTGTGCTGTTTAACCTCATCGCCGATTTGCTTTACGGCATCCTCGATCCGCGCATTCGATATCGGTAACTAGTGCACGTCGAATGCGATCGCCTCACCCTCACAAGCAACATAAGCACAGGTATTCTCAATCAGCGTTACCTCATACCCGCCGGTAAACTCACCAAAAGAAGGCAGCGTTAATCGTCGCTGATCGTATTCTACAAAAAAGCAGGGTAGGCGCAGGCTGTCTGTGCGCGATCGCAACCTAACAACAGGATGAATATGCCCACAAATATTCATCCTCGATGCCTGCACCACCTCCGGCTCATGGCTCAGCAGAAACGGCCCTAGTTCCACCGCATCCACTGAGCAATTCATCGAAAAAGGTGGCAGTTCCGACATCAATTGCCGGTCATGATTCCCCACAATCAAGGTTGTCTCAGCCGCAATCTCTTTCAAAAAGATGTCCCAAGCGATCAACACTTCTGGAACGAGAGATTTTCTAGAATGAAATAAATCTCCTAGAATGAACAGTTTTTGGGGTTTGGTTTGTTGATAGAGCGATCGCAGCCGATCCAAATTCTCCTCATTCATCTGACTCGAAATCGGAATGCCCAAAGACTGAAACGTCTCGGCCTTACCCAGGTGTACATCCGACACTAGCAACGCTTTCTCATCCGGCAAATACAGCGCCTTATCATCTAACAACCGCAGTCGGTGATCAAACAACAAAATCTCATTAGCAACAGAAGTAACCATATCTACGCCTTCTTATGCCGTCAGCGTCCGCCGCAGCAAGTTCCCGTGCGCAAACACCGAACTCATCAACCCCCAGCGCACCGGATTAGAAGTACGTCCAAACAGCACCAGCATCGCCTGCACAATCTCCGGCAGCGACGAAGTATCCGCCAAAAAGCCCGCCCACTGACTCTGTTCTAACTCGAAAAAAGTTGTCAAAAACTGATGTAGCTCTTCTGTCTTAAACGCCATCAAATTCTCTAATCCAAATGTATAGAGATAGTGCTTGCGCAACCTTTCGTCTGGCCACAGCGCTTGCCAGCCAGCCCTTGCCGCCTCAGCCGGTGACGTATTGGCTGATTGCAGCGACTGCGCGATCGCCTTCGCCAAATCCGGCCCGCGCCGCAGCAGTGCCCCTTGCATATACCCCGTCGCCGGGTGCACCATACTCGCCGCCCCGCCAAAGCCCACCACCGCCTGCGTCATATCTGGCAGAGGCATATTCATCGGAAACAAACAGCGCTCCACGTGCTGCGCCTCTAACAGCTTCACCCCGCGAGCCGCCAGCCGCCGCTCTAACCGCTGCTCTAGCGTATCAAACCGAATAGCTGGGGCATGGGCCAGCGAAGTCTCCTCCACAAAATAAACGCCATCGCCCAAATCCATCTCATACGAAAACGTCGGCGGCAGTCGCCTTTCCGCCGCTGGCAAATGATCGTCCCGGTAGTCCATCAGCACCATTCGCCCTGACTCAATCGGCGGCGCAGAAAATCGCCCCACAATCCCATAGGCCGCCTGGAACGCAATCGGCTTCTCCTGCGGCACTCGCTGAATCAGCGCCGG
Organism: Nodosilinea foveolarum; assembly: GCA_003242035.1. Taxonomy (GTDB): domain Bacteria; phylum Cyanobacteriota; class Cyanobacteriia; order Phormidesmidales; family Phormidesmidaceae; genus Phormidesmis; species Phormidesmis foveolarum. Next base: position 19,951 of record QBMC01000024.1, read on the forward strand.
ATTATGCCCACTCGTATCAACCACCAGTCTTGCGCTCAACTTCTCTCCGGCTTCTGTGGTTACCTCCGACCATTTAGAACCGTGCGTCACCTTAGCCGCCTTACCCAAATGCCATTTGATGCCATAGCGATCGCTCTGCCCCAGCCAATGCCCTTGCAGCCTCTCCTGATCAACTAGCCCATATTCCCGATTCAACCCAATCGGCCCATCGCCCATATAAGCCACCGTATCCTGCCAGCGCTGGGCCAAAAATTCGCTCATTCCCAACGCTTCTAGCTCGTCTACCCAGATGCCGTATGTGTTAGGCCAGGGGGTTTGAGGCGCGATCGCACTCAGCCCCTCCACCGTCAGCCCCCGCTGCGCTAACGCCGTCGCCAAAGACAGACCAGCAGGCCCCGACCCAATTACCAATACATCTGCCATGAGTCACGATTCGCTAAGATATCTACTTATTTTACATGGGTGCAGTTGTCCATAGGTGGAATCCTTTAAACGAGCGAGGGCGATACCTCCCTAATTCTTTGGCTTATCTTCTTCGTTTTCCGCTCTCAAATACTTCGGTCGCCATCCTGGATATGTCTTTTGCGGCACGCGTGTCACCGCCAAACAATCTGGATCTACATCTCTAGTCAGCGTAGAGCCTGCGGCAATCGTTACATCTGCGCCGATGGTAATAGGCGCTACCAAAGTTGTGTTTGCGCCGGTTTTAGCGCGATCGCCCAACACACTCTTATGCTTATTGTGCCCATCGTAATTCGCCGTAACTGTCCCTGCTCCCACGTTTACCTGTGCGCCTAGCTCCGCATCTCCCAAATAAGACAAGTGAGCCGCGTTCGACCCCGCCCCAATCTTCGACTTTTTCACTTCCACAAAATTGCCAATTCGACAATTTTCGCCAATTTCCGACTTGCCACGAATATGCGCAAATGGCCCAATTCGTCCCCCTGCCTCTATCTCACTGTCACTGACTACAGAATGAACAACCTTTGAATTCTCACCAATCAGGCTATTCTCCACCAAAGATCCTGGCCCAATCTGACAGCCTGCCTTAATCACAGAAGTCCCGCGTAAATTCGTCTGCGGCTCAATAATCACGTCCGGCTCCACCGTCACCATAGAATCAATCGTAATGCTAGCCGCGTTAATCAAAGTCACTCCAGAAAGCAACAGCTCATCCTTAATTCGAGCCTGCATCACGTCTTCAGCCTCCGAAAGCTGCTTGCGATTGTTAATGCCCGCAATCTCGGAAGGCGGTGCGTCCATCGCCATCACCGGAGAGAGATCCTTAATCACATCGGTTAAGTAATACTCGCTCTGATCGTTGTCTGCCTTTAGGTGCGGCAAAATTTCCATTAGCGCCGACCAGTTAAAGCAGTAGATGCCCGCGTTAATTCGCCGATTCTCTCTTTGCTCGGGCGTACAGTCACGATGCTCGATAATCTCTTGAACAGTTAGGTTCTCATCGCAAAACACTCGCCCGTATCCTGTTGGATCGTCCATCTGCGCGGTTAAAATCGTCGCCGCGTTGTTGTTTTTGCGATGCGTCTTTAGCATATTCTCAATTGTCTCAGGCCGCAGCAAAGGCACATCGCCATTTAGCACCAGCAAATTACCTTCAAAGCCCTCTAAAGCCGGAATCACCTGCTGCACCGCATGGCCCGTACCTAACTGCTCAGTCTGTTCAACAAACTCCAGATCGGTCATTGCCGCCAGCGCCGTCTTTACCTGCTGCGCCTCGTAGCCCACAATCGCCAGCTTTCGCGTTGGGTTCACCAACTTTGTACTCGCAATTACATTTTCCACTAGCGTAAGTCCGCTCAGCTTGTGCAAAACCTTGGGCAGCTTCGAGCGCATCCGAGTACCTTTACCTGCTGCTAGAATTGCGATGGCAAGGCCACTCTTTTTGAGTATCGCCAGTGAATCAGCCATATATTTCCTACTGAAAGCCCCATAAATAAAAGTCAGAGTCAAAAAGTTGTTGCTTAATCAGTCAATTAATCCGGAACCATCGCAATACACTCAATCTCAACCAGCACATCTTTAGGCAGTCTGGCAACTTCAACGCACGCCCGAGCAGGCGCATCCTCATCCCCAAAGTACTGAGCATACACCTCATTCATCGCCCCAAAATCATTCATATCCTGCAAAAAAACCGATGTTTTCACCACATCCGATAGCTCCGCGCCTGCTGCCTTCACCACTGCCGTCAAATTCTGCAAAACCTTCTCCGTCTGCTCAGCTACCGTAGCGCCCACCAGCTCGCCCGTTTTCGCATCCAGGCAAATTTGCCCCGCCGCAAACAGCATTTTCCCAGAAGCTACAACACCCTGGTTATAGGGGCCAACCGGAGCCGGTGCTTGGTCAGTTTTGACAATTTTACGCATAGTCAATCTCACTCATCCATATAGACATCCTTAAACTACCAGTCCAACCGCCTCGGCTCAACATCATTCGCGCTGATTTCGTCTAACAACTCCTTAGCCTAAACGAGGTCGATGACCATAATGCCGGTAGCGCCAGTAGTCTCGCAAAATCTGATCGTGGTCAAAGCACAAATTCTCGGGCACCTCCCACGAATTCACAACCGTCAAACTTTTAGCATCGTCTTGAGCCACCGGCTCCCCGCTCGCCGTCGCAATAAACACAATGCTCAACGTATGCTTGCGAGCATCCCGTGCCGGATCTGAATAGACAAAAAACTGCTCAATCAGCGTCACTTCCAGATTCGTTTCTTCTTGCGCCTCTCGCTTGGCCGCCGTCTCCACAGACTCGCCATAATCTACAAACCCGCCGGGTAGCGCCCATCCATACGGCTCATTTAGCCTTTCAATCAGCACAATCGGGCGATGCGGGCGATCGCTCATCTCAATAATCAAATCCACCGTCGGCGCAGGATTTCGATCAGCCATCACGTCACTCCCCATCACGAATCGAATCGCCCCTAGTATTTCACATTCTCAAGCCGGTGATATTCTCTCACCTTTCCTCAAAATCCTCTCCCTAAAAGCAGATGTCCCGTCTAATCAGCGTGATAAAGTCTGTACACCTCTATCACCCCTCTATCACCACAGACATGGCATTCCCTAGAACCAGCGGTATCTTGCTGCACCCCACTTCGCTTCCTGGCCGATACGGTATTGGCGATTTAGGCGCACAGGCTTACCGATTTGTCGATTTCCTGATCGAAACCCAGCAAACGCTGTGGCAAATTTTACCGCTTGGCCCCACCGGTCACGGCAATTCGCCCTACATGTGCTACTCAGCTATGGCCGGAAATCCGCTGCTGATCAATCTAGAAAATCTCCAGTCGCAAGGACTACTTACCGCCGAAGAGCTAGCCCTAACCGCCCCCTTCTCAGCCGTTGCAGTAGATTACGAAGCCGTCAGCGTTTTCAAACTAGACGCCCTACGAAAAGCCGCCACCCGCTTCAAAAAAACTGCTGATTCAACCATAGAGGCTGAATACAAGCAGTTCACCCAAGAGAGCAGCGACTGGCTAGAAGACTACGCGCTGTTTATGGCCATCAAGTCTATTAACGACAACAAGCCCTGGTCTCAGTGGGATACAGCGCTAGCCCGCCGGGAGCCAGACGCCATCAATCGCGTCCGACTAGAGTTAAGCGACGAGATTTTATTCCACGAGTTCATGCAGTTTCAGTTTTGGCGGCAGTGGCTAGAACTCAAAAACTATGCCAACGACAACGGCATTCAAATCGTCGGCGATATGCCTATCTACGTCGCTCACGATAGCGCCGACGTTTGGGCAAGGCCCGAAAACTTTAGCCTCGACGAAGAGACCTTACAGCCCGCCCTCATGGCAGGCGTCCCGCCCGATTTCTTTAGCGAAACGGGTCAGCTTTGGGGCAATCCAACCTACAACTGGGAGGTCATTGAAGCTAACGGGTTTGACTGGTGGCTGCAAAGACTCCGCGCCTTGCTAAAGCAAGTCGATCTCATTCGGATCGATCACTTCCGTGGATTTGAAGCTTTCTGGGCCGTCGAAGAAGGACAAGAAACCGCGATCAACGGCGAGTGGATAGAAGCTCCTGGCGTAGCGTTTTTTGAAAAGGTAAAGGCAGAGCTAGGCGAGCTGCCCTTTTTGGCCGAAGATTTGGGACTGATTGACGAGAAAGTAGAAGAACTGCGCGATCGCTTCGACTTCCCCGGTATGAAAATCCTGCTCTTTGCTTTCGGCGGTGGCCCCGACAATCCTTACTTGCCCTTCAACGTCAGCAGCAACTTCGCCATCTACACCGGCACCCACGACAACAACACCACCGTCGGCTGGTTCGATCAGGCCACCGAACCAGAAAAGGACACCCTAGCCACCTATGTCGGCCCCTTCTCTCCCGAAAACGTCCACTGGGCCATGATTCGCCTCGCGCTAGGCTCGGTTGCAAACCAGGCGGTTGTCCCCCTACAAGATTTGATGGGTTTAGGCAGCGAAGCCCGCATGAATACGCCCGGTGTCGGTGAAGGCAACTGGGAATGGCGCTATTCGGAAGCGATGATTACCTCTCAGATGAAGAGCGGCTTAACGCAGCTTACTGAGGTGTATGGTCGAGCGCGCGATCGCCCCGATGAAGAAACTGCTAGCTAACCACTGAAAACCGAACCTGAAAACCGAACCTCTTGGGTGAGCAAGCTTTGCTACGCTGAGATTTACACAAGATTAACCGGGTTTGACGGGGAGAAAAGCGAAGCATGGCCGCAACTGACTTTAAAGACTACTACGCCATTTTAGGGGTCAGCAAAACGGCCAGTGCCGACGAAATCAAGCGGTCGTTTCGCAAGCTTGCTCGCAAATATCATCCAGACGTTAACCCCGATAACAAAAAAGCAGAAGCAAAGTTCAAAGAAGTCAGCGAAGCCTACGAAGTTCTCTCTGACCAAGACAAACGCACCAAATATGACCAGTTTGGCCAGTACTGGGAGCAAGCAGACAAAGCAGGCGCGAGTGGCTTCGGCGGACCCGGCGGCTTCGGCGGCCCGAGTGGTGGTGCATCCGGCGTAGACTTTGGGGCTTATGGCAGCTTCGAGGATTTCGTTAACGAATTACTGGGCAGAATGGGCGGCGGCGGCGCAGGCCCCGGCAGATCTGCGAGATCTAGCTATGGCTATCAGCAGGCCGGAAACCCAAGTGGATTTGATACCAGCGGTTTCGGCTCTAGCGGCTTCGGCTTTGACCCTAGAACCGCGACTCGAACCAGTCGCACCGCAGGCAAAACCGTCGGACGCAGCCCTTTCGACCAAGAAGCCGCGCTCAAGCTCACCCTTTCAGAAGCCTTTCAGGGCACTCAAAAGCGCTTTAGCATTGGCGGCGAATCCGTCACGGTGCGCATTCCTGCGGGGGTTAAGGCTGGTAGCAAAATTCGACTGAAGGGCAAAGGTGCAGCTAATCCACAAACTCAGCAGCGCGGCGACGTTTACCTCACCGTAGAGCTGGCACCCCACCCGTTCTTCAAGCTAGACGGCAATAACTTGACCTGCGAAATTCCCATCGCGCCCGATGAAGCTGTGTTAGGCGCAAAAGTCTCTGTACCCACGCCAGACGGCAGCGTTACGGTCAGCGTACCGGCAGGCATCAAGTCTGGTCAGTCTTTGCGGTTAAAGGGCAAAGGGTGGCCGCAGAAAAAAGGCGACAAGAAAACCGATTTACTGGTAAAAGTCGTGATTACGCCGCCGACCGATCTCAGCGAGCAGGAACGGTCTCTTTATGAGCAGATTAAAGCCAGTCGGAGTAGCGATCCGAGAAGTGCGATCGCCAACGTCAAGCTATAGATCACGAAAGACCGCAAAAAACAGCGATTCCATCTTGGGGAAGACATTAGCGTTCAAGCATTAGCCTATGCTTCTGTTTTAACTTTCTTTTAGTAGGCAAACACCATGAAGACTTCTGTGTTTCTTTCGCTGCAAAAAATTACCAAAAAGCTAGCTCTATTAGTTGCTGGCGCGGTCATGTTTTTAGGACTGATGCAGCCAGCCGTACAAGCCTCTCCTATTCCCACAGAGCAATCGACCACGCAAGCAATCTCACCTGAAGAGCTAGCTGAAAAGCGAGCAGAACGTCGTGCTAAGCAGAGCAGAGCCTCCCAGCTAGCCGATACGGAAGTCCAAGCTAACTCGCTTAGCGAAGTGCTAGAGAACAAGCTAAACCTAGAAGAAATTGCTGAAGAGAACGTGATCACCAACGATAGTAACGGCGTACCTGACGATTTAAAGCGCAATAAAGCGATGCAAGATCGATTGAACTAAAATTGCTCAGCTTAAAAAGTAGCTCAGCCGAAGCGAGTCTTTCTCACTCAAAGAAGGCTCGCTTTCTGTCTATAGAATCCAATCTATCGCATCAAAGTCACAGACTCAAATAGTGCTAGAGTTTTGCTGCCAGGTTGCCTTCAGCGTATCTAGAAAGGCAAAAACCGGCGGCGTTTGCAGCGCATCAGCCAGCGTAATCACCCCAATGACTCTTTGCAGCGGTTCCGGTAGCTCGCGCACCGCCACATCATCTGGAATTGGCTCAGCCGCTAGCTTAGCGATAATAGTCGCGCCCAGTCCTCGGCGCACCATGCTCACCACCGTAGAATCTTCCTTCACCTCATAGGCCGGTCTCACCGCCTGCCCGTGACTGACCAAATACTGATCTACATTGTACCGACAGCCGTCATCCGGCATAGGCAAAATCAGCGGCAGCGCCGTCAGTTCCTCCCAGCTAATCGGTCCTTCGTTTGCGGGCGCTTTATCCTTCGGCAGCAGCGCCACATAGTCATCGCGAAACAGCTCCCAAGCATCAAACGCATCGTTTACCGGCAAATAGGTAAACCCCACATCCGCCTCTCCTCGCCGCAAAATTTCTTCTGCGCCCCGCACGTCGCTTCCTTCCCCAATCGAGACGCTAATTCCCGGATACTGCCGCCGAAATTCCTCGATTACCATCGGCAAAATATGCGTCGTTGCGCTACGAAAGCCGACGACACGAACCAGTCCCGCCTGCAACCCCTTAGCATCCTGCGCCCGCCGCCCAATCTGCTTTAGGTGCGTCAGCATCGTTGTCGCTTCGTGAGTAATCTCCTGACCTACGGGCGTTAGCACCGCGCCCTGACGTCCTCGACTCAGCAAGCTTACGCCCAGCTCTTCTTCTAACGTGGCGATCGCATGACTCACCGCCGACTGCGACAAATCCAGTTGAGACGCCGCATCGCTAAATGTGCCTGTTTGTGCGATCGCAACTAGCGCCCGCAACTGAGACAGCTTAATTTTGTTGACATTAATCTCAGCCATAATACTAATGATACCGAAGGAATCCTATTCGTCGATTGCCCAATTACGCATACTCACAATTCATCACTCATAATTCATCACTCATCACTCCCATGCCTCCCCTCATCACCGTCCGCCCCGAAGGACTTTACTGCACCGCTGGCAACTTCTACATTGACCCTTGGAAACCCGTAGAAACAGCCTTGATCACCCACGCCCACGCCGATCACGCGTACAGCGGTCATCAACATTACTATGCTACGGCCATTTCGGAGGGTATTCTTCGCCGACGGCTAGGTCAAGATATTAACTTGAGTGGGGTTAGGTATGGCGATCGCCTCAAAATCAACGACACCTGGATCTCCTTCCACTCCGCCGGACACGTCCTCGGCTCCGCCCAAGTTCGCGTAGAGCATAAAGATGAAGTCTGGTGCATCTCCGGCGACTACAAACGCAACGCCGATCCCTCCTGCGAACCTTTTGAAGTCGTAGAATGCGACAGCTTCATCACCGAAGCCACCTTTGGCCTTCCTATCTACCACTGGGACAGCGGCGAACTCACCGCCGAAGAAGTCCACAAATGGTGGGAAGGCGACCAAACCCGCCCCTCACTCCTCTTCTGCTACTCCTTCGGCAAATCGCAGCGCGTCCTTGCCGAACTCAAAAAATTCACCAACCGCACCGTCTACCTGCACGGCGCAGTCCACACCCTCACCGAAATCTACCGCGAAGTCGGGGTCGAAATGGTGCCCACTATCCCCGTCTCCGAAATGGAGAAGGACTACAAATTTGCTGGCGATCTGATCATTTCGCCTCCCTCTGGCCATCGCTCTAGCTGGATGAAACGCTTCAAACGACCTCAAACGGCCTTCGCCTCGGGCTGGATGGCCGTACGCGGCAACCGCAGACGACGCGGCTACGAACGCGGCTTTGTCCTCTCCGACCACGCCGACTGGCCTGGACTAATCAAGACCGTCGAGCAAACAAAAGCCAAAAACATCTACGTCACCCACGGCCGAAACGACGTACTCTCTCGCTACCTCACCGAAGAAATGAACTTGAATGCAAAACCTTTAGACACCCTTTTTGAAGGAAAAATGGATGAAGGAATAGACATGTAGGTGAAAGATCTTACAGCGGTGCTAAACAGTCTAAGAGTCCTGCCGACTCCCTTAGACCCACCAGGCTATTTGCACATAAGATTCCGGAGGCGGCCACTGCGGGAACGCCAATACCCGGCAAAGTGCTATCGCCCACTCTGTACAACCCTTTAATCGGTGTCTTCCCCCCTGGAAATCGCCCCTCTTTCGCCTTAATAGCAGGCCCATAAGTTCCTTTGTACCGGCGGAGAAACCGACTGTGCGTCAAAGGCGTACCAATCATCTCCAGCACCCCGCGCTCGCGTACATCTGGAATGATTCTCTCTACAGCTCGATACAGCATCTCAGCTTTCTCTCGCTTTTTTTGCTCATAGTTCTCATCTTTTTTCCATCCCTCAAACGGCTCTAGCGTATAGGCATGAACCGTGTGATATCCTGCCGGGGCCTGCTGCGAATCGAGCACGGTAGGAATAGACACCATACAGGTATTTCCCGGCTCAGTGACATCGCTGTTACTGTCATGCACCACAACATGATGAATGGCGACATCGTCTAATCCCTCTGCTCGGATGCCCAAGTGCAGATGAATAAAGCTATCTACCGTAGGTGTATCTAGGGCTGCGGATCTATAAGCATTGGGTAAATCTGTTGGCACTAGCAAATGCTGGTAAGTATCCCAAACGGTTGCGTTCGATATCACTGTCCTCGCTCGAATAGTCTCACCATTTTTAAGCACAACGCCACGCGCCGCACCGTTCTCTACGAGAATTTTGTCTACAGGCGTTCCTAGCCGTAGCTCGCCGCCCCATCGTTTTAGTCCGCGTACTAGCGCATCGACAATCGCACCGCTGCCACCGACCGGATAATCAATTACAGACTCGGCCCGCTCGCCGAACATAAAGGCCATTTCTGGCGCGACCGTTTCCTCGCACTTTAGGCCAGAGAGCAAAAAACATTCTAAATCGAGCAGGCGCTTTAGCCAGGGATTGAAGTCGCCGACGGCTGCCATCACTTCGCCCATGGAGCGGCCTAAGTCTGGGAGGGTGGGGAGCATTTGGGCGATCGCCCCAGGATACCGTCTGAGCAACAACGGCAACAGCTTCAGATCGGCCCGCAGCGCCAGCGGCGGAATTGACTTCAGCGGCGCATAAATCTTCAGCAGCCGCGCCTCTAGCGCCGCAAACTGAGCCGCCGACCCCGCGCTAAACTGCTCAATCGCCGCCTTGTACTTTTCCCCGTTGCCATAAACCGGCAGCGTCCCTTCTGGAAAATGGTAATAGCCAAATGGCTCGTAAGGCACCGCCTCAATCGGCTCACCTAGCACCGCCAGCACCTGACTCAGAGGATTCGCAGACCCCGCCTCGGCTAGGCCACAATAAAAAGAAGGCCCCGAGTCGAAAGTGAATGTCCCCGCATCCGAGCGCCGCTCGAACGCATGAGCCGCGCCGCCGGGTAGCGTATGGCTTTCGCACACCACCACTCGCCGACCGTAACGCGCCAACAGCCCGCCTGCAACCAGTCCACCCAAGCCACTGCCAACCACCACTACATCTACTGTTTGCATAAACCAGCTTCGCGCTACACTTTGCACCTACACAGCGCTACTTTAACGCTTTTATCAGCAGGCTCTCTGGTCACGTCCTTAGATTAGACAGGTCGGTTCAGCCCACTCAGTTAAACGCACTGAACCTCCATCAGCGTTCTTTCAATATCGCGAAGATGCTGCGCCACCACAGCTTCTTCAGCCGGTTCAATGGCGGTTAGCGTTTGCAATCTCCAGGCGTTTGCACAGTGCAGCTCGCTCAGTTCCTGCTCCACCTTTGCCCGCTCCTGGCGCTTCTCTTCCTCTGCGATTTCAGCCGCCGCCTCGATCTCGCTCAGCCGCTGATTGAGCAGCGTAGCTTCGCGCTCAGCAAACGCTTTAACCGCTTCGGTTTGGGCCTGTACGCCGCCAGACTTGACCACCGAGTACACTTCCATCAGCCGGTAGTATGCCTGCAAGTAGGTATCGTCACCCTTGGGAAGCGTGGTCGATAGTTTGATGGGCGATCGCACCAATCGTTTGCGCTGCTGCCACCAGTCGAGCAGCACCGGAATAGAAACTTGAGAAATAGGCGAAGAATTTAAAGACATTGATATCTTCTCAACGAAACGTAAAGGGCAGTTGAGGCGGTCATCAGAAACGTAGGTGACAAAGTGTCGGTTCTTATCTTAGAACGCAAGCTGACCTTGTGAAACCCCTTCTGGATAAAGACCTTACAAAGCTCACGCCCTCTCAGGTATAAAGCCCCACTCGTCCGACACAACTCACAGTGAAGATACTTACCCCCCCTTAAAACAGGACGATTTCCTTTTCTAGGAGCAGACACCATTTAGAACCTATGCATTTCGGCGCTAGAATTATTAAATTCTCCGTATTCGCCTTCTTTACCTATCTATATGGCTCTCAAGGCAGCACTGTTTAGCTTTAGCGGCATCATTATTAACGACGAAGACATTCGCAAAACGCTGAGCGAACAGGTTTTGCTGGCCGAAAATCTGCGCCCTAGTGAGGACGATTACTATGACGTTTGTCTGGGCAAAAGCGACAGGGCCTGCCTCAAGGCGTTGCTATACCAAAGGGGTCGCGACGTTGGGACAGAAACGCTCGACAAGCTGCTTCAAAAAGAATCTGCCGTTTATCAAACCTGGCTAGAAAGCATTGAAAAGCCGCCGATCTATCCAGGATTGGAAGATCTGATTTTTCGCTGCCGTGCTGCTAATGTCGAGATGGCGATTGTTACAGGCGTCGAGCGGCAGCAAGTCACAGAAGTTTTAGAGCGCGCCCAGCTTACGGAGCATTTTCCGCTGATCGTTGCTGGAGATGACATTTCTCTCAATGGCAGTAAGCCGTCTCCAGATGGATATATTAGAGCGATCGCCCGCCTCAACGAACTATACCCCGACCTTCAGCTTCAGCCGAACGAGTGCATTGCCTTAGAAGATACGTTTTCGGGCATTACCGCCGCGAAGAGCGCTCATATTCCGGTAGTTGGCGTCGCCCACACCTATCCAAACCATATGCTGCAAAGGCGAGCCACCTGGGTTGTAGACTATCTGCGCGAAGTGAACTTTGACTGGATTGGAGAAAAGTTCGGCGGCGAAAGACTACGCAGCCCCATTACCGGCGAATTAGAAACAGACTCATCCGCAACAGAAACGTCAGAGCCAACCACCCCTAGCGAGTCATGAGAAAAATTCTGTTGCTACTGGTTATCAGCCTTCCTGGAGCCGCTGGCATGGCCGTCTTTGGCTACTACGCGCTGTCAGACTGGGGACAGCTTCAGGACTATTTGGCCTACAAAACCGTAGCCGAAACATCTACGGACTTAGCCGTATTGTTCAAGGCCAACGCCGGACAAATGACGCAGCGGATAAATTTGTTTGCAGACGGCACCTGGTTTTTGCTCAGCAGCATTTTTACCTCGATTGGACTGCACGGGTTTTTAGTCTCCAAATAGGGCTAGTTCGAGATCAAGTATCTGAACTGGCATCAGCGATCGCTTTCTCTCGAACAGTCTCCTTTTGTAGATTTACCCTAACCGCGTTCATCTCTTTAGGATCGCCAATGGTCTCTTTTATTTCGGCTTGCAATCGCTCCAGGGTAGAATCGGCCTTCGCCTTCGATAAAATATTTTGCATCACCGTATTTACGCCAGTCTCGCCCCAGGTACAGCCTTGCTGCAAATACACCTTCGCCGTTTGCCCGACTGCATAAGTGCCATAGCCCGCTGCCCCTGCCTGCGCTGTCATCGCCCCGGCGTAAGCCGTCAGCCCAGAAAAACTTTCAAAAGCGCTCCAAATAGCCGCGCCACTCTTACCGAAGCCCAATAGCAAGCTGGTGCCAAACTCACTCAGCAACAGCGTTCCAGAGCTGCGAATAATTGACTGCCAAAGCGTACTCGCCTCAAATCGCGTCATCGGAAAGCCGTACAGTTTAGACAACGAGCGAATCATCACAATGTCGGAGCCAATGCCGCCTAGCATGTCGAGAATGGCCACGGGATTAAGGGCAACCGCGATCGCCTTATATTTCGCATACGTCCAAATCAGCTCATCCGCATTCCCCGCATTCAGCTCCGCCGTTTCCTCAGATAATCTCGCTTCAATTACCCCAGCCTGCCGCAGCGCATTCAGCGCAATCAGCGTCGAGCCTTCTTCTGCTACAATCTCCAACAGTTTTTCTCGCAGCGGCTCTATCTGCGCAGGCGATCGCTCCCACTCCTCACTCACCCGACCATCCGGCCACTCTGCCCGCACCTGAAGCGGCGTAGGCTCCGCCGAAACCATCACAATCTCGTCTACCAGTCGCGCCCCCTGTGGCAATTGCGAATTACCTTCGGCCTTTTGCCACAGAGACTGCAAATTTTGGGCCACGCTCTCTCGATCCACATCAGGATAAAGATCGACCTTGTTGAATACCAGCAGCAGCGGTTTTTTGGTGGTGTAAAGCTGTTGCAACGCCTCGTATTCTGTTCGAGTCACATCGCCCGAAACCACAAACAGAATTAAATCAGCCTGCTGAGCCACTTCTTGAGCTACTTTGCCGCGAGACTGTCCCTCAATCTCATCTAATCCTGGCGTGTCAATCAGCTCAATTCGAACGGGCGATTGCTCACCTTGCTCCACAGACCAATACACCGAACGCGGCCACTGAGTAACCCCATTAATCGGCCCAGTTTCCAACACTTTCTCACCCAGCAGCGCATTAATCACCGCTGATTTTCCCCGGCTCACTAGGCCAAAAACCGCCACCCGCAGCAAAGACCCGCCCAGCTTATTCATCAGCGTCGTTAGCTGATCGATTCCTTTTTTCACCGCCGCCTGCCGCGCTAGCTCAGCAGAATCGAGCTGCGTCATTTTGAGCTGCGGAATATAGCGATCTATCGCCTGACGTAAGCTAGTACGGGCTTGTTCTACAACAGGATTGAGTTTGAGATCATTAGAAGAGGACATGAGTTGTTCTAAGCGCTGGATTTAAAGGCTATGCCGCAACCGTTTTTGACTGACCGATTGCAGGCAAGTGGGCCAACGCCTGACTTACAAAGCTCTGCAATCCAGCACCCTGCTTTGTTGCCTGGAAAATAGACTGCAAGCGATCGCCCATTTCACCAAACACAAACCGCTGTTTCTCGGGAGCCAGCAAGCTCTGCTCCTCAAAGAAATCAATCAGGCTAAGGCCCACCATGCGCGTTAGATAAGCCGCGCTCACGCCCTGAACCGCACCGCCCACTACATAAGTTGCCGCATGAGTTTTCAGCACGCTACCCAGCGCCTGAGTAGACAGCTCTACCAGTCCTAGCTTTACCAACAGCTCTGCTAGCGTACCGGCGGCCTTCTTAGCCTGCTCCAAAGAAAACTTCTGCCCGTACACCGCGCCCAAATCTACAACTAGCTGAGCGTTAATCGCCGTAGAAGCCAACAAATCTAAACTCGGCAAAGGACTGGCAAACGCACTGCCGCCCGCGATCCACTGCATCTGTTCGACCATCGGCATCGCTCGCTTACGGCGCTGAGCGTTCAACAACTCCTGCGTAGACTTTGCCAGCGCCTTGGCCTGACGTAAGCCAGTCGTGAGCACTAGCTGCTGAGATTCTTTCTCGACTAAATAATCTAATCGTTCAGTCAGATTGTTTAGCTGCGGTTCTGGCTGTTCTGCAAACTCTTCTACGGAACCATCGGCCTGATGGCGACGCACTTTAACTGGGTTGGGTTTGGTGGCGATCGCCCTCACATCAATCTCAAAATTCTCCAGCCGCGTCTGAATCTGCTGAACCACCGACTGCCGATCCAAAGGCGCCATCTGATCCTGCTTGTTAAATGCAAGCTGCACTCTATAACCGTCTCGTAGCAATCCTTGAAGGCGCAGCAGCTCAGACTGAGTTAAATCAGCCGCCGTCACAAACAGCACCAGGTCGGTATCTACAGCCGGAACAGCCGATTCTCCGTCTAACTCAACAATACTCAGCTCGCGATGCGCCTGCTGCCAATCTTCAGAAAGCAATTGAACGAGCGTTGTTTTACCGGTCGCTTTGTTTCCTACGACAGAAATCTTCAGCGCCGCTCTGTCTAAATTGGCCAGCACCTGCGCCATTTTTTGCCGCTGTCCTTCTACCTTCGTCCAAATCGCCGCCGTCTTGTCTGTTTTAAGCTGCGTGGGCAGCTCATCAATTAATTTACTCAGGCAAATCTCTACCTTATCCAAGGTTTTTTCTACCGCAGCGCGATCTACCGGGCCAATGGCTAGAGGTGCTTCGAGTACAACTTCAGAGTTACTGCGCTGTTTGAATAGCCAATAAAAGCCACCGAGGGCGATCGCCGCCATCAAACTCGTGCCGTCCATCAACCCAAGGCCGAGCGGCGAATGTCCCACTAGATTAAGGAGACACAAACTAGCCGAAAGACCCAGACCACCGACTAAAATAGGACGTTTTAGCTGCATGATATCTCTGCCAAAAGTTGCTGATGTTCTTATTGTATATAGACGGGCAAAAACAGCCAAGTCGTGAGAACCGTGGCGGTATTCATCCGGGAACGTGATGAGAACGGCTTAACAAAATATTAAATGTATTTGCTCAACGATATGGCAGCATAACCATAGTTAACAAGCCAGTTATGGAACAGCAACGCTACAACGTCATCATCACCGGGGCCTCTTCCGGAGTCGGGCTTTATGCCGCCAAAGCGCTAGCCGCTAAAGGCTGGCACGTGATTATGGCCTGCCGCGACTTGCCCAAGACCGAGCGGGTCGCCAAAGAAGTCGGCATAGCCCCCGACGGCTACAGCATTATCAAGCTAGATCTGGCCTCGCTAGAGAGCGTTCGCCAGTTCGTAGAAGCCTTTCGCGCCACCGGCAAATCGCTTGATGCCCTGGTCGTTAACGCCGCCATCTACAAGCCGCAGCTCAAAACGCCCGAACGCAGCGAAGACGGCTACGAAATTAGCGTCGCCACCAATCATTTAGGCCACTTTTTGCTGTGTAACCTGCTGCTAGAGGACATGAAAAAAGCAGCTCATCCAGAGCCTCGCCTGGTTACATTAGGCACCGTTACCGCCAATCCTAAAGAACTTGGCGGCAAAATTCCGATTCCTGCGCCGCCAGACTTAGGCGATCTCGAAGGCTTTAAGCTGGGCTTTAAGTACCCGATTGCAATGGTAGATGGCAAAAAGTTCAAGCCGGGTAAAGCCTACAAAGACAGTAAGCTGTGTAACATGCTGACGATGATGGAAATGCATCGCCGCTATCACGAGGAATCGGGGATTATCTTCAACGCGCTCTATCCAGGTTGCGTCGCCGAATCGGATCTCTTTAGAGATGCGCCCAAGCTGTTTCAAACTATTTTTCCCTTCTTTCAAAAGAACATTACCGGCGGCTACGTGTCGGAGGAAGAATCTGGTAAACGGGTAGCGCAAGTCGTTGCCGACGAAGGGTTCAACAAATCTGGCGTGTACTGGAGCTGGGGCAATCGCCAGCAAGAAAACCGAGAAGCCTTTAGCCAGGAAATGTCTAACGAGGCAGAGGATGCCGCCAAAGCTAGCAAGCTGTGGGAATTGAGTGAAAAGCTCGTAGGGATCGCTTAACCCGCGATGGTATCTGACTCATGGTGCTTCGCCAATGATGTTTGACCCTGGCCTGTGTCAGGAAATATCTTCAACGAAAGCCTGGACGCTGGTTAGCCGTTCGCTGTTGTTCGTGCTCTCTCGTCCGCTAATAGCGATCGCTCTCCTCAGCGCGATCGCCCTCCTCCCCATCGCCGTTATCCAACCCAAGCAGCGGCCCAAATGGGGAAAACGCAGTCTGGCCCTTGGCATCGCCGCCCTGCTCTTCTACATTCTGATTACTACGTCGGCGCTTTCTAGCATTGGCAGCTATTTTCTCACGCGCTATCTTCCGGCCAACAGCACCGAATCTGCCGATGCCATTGTGGTTTTAGGCAGAGGCGACGAGCAAAATCAACTTCGCGCCCAGCGAGCTACCGAGCTGTGGCGATCGCAAAGAGCACCCCTAATCTTTATCAGCGGACGCCGAGACACGCCGATTATTATTGACTTACTGCGTCAGGCCAAGCCGCCGATTGATTCGGACGCGATCGCCGGAGAACCCTGCTCGCTCACCACCGAACAAAACGCCCAGTACACCGCTGCTATTCTTTGGCCCCAGGGCATTCGCAAAATTGTTTTGATGACCGATCAGCCGCATATGAGGCGATCGCAGATCACCTTCGAAAGCTTCGGCTTTACGGTCATCCCTCACGTCATTCCTTTTGAAACTAGCAACCGAGCGGAGAAAAACTTTTTGGCCATCCGAGAAAGTCTGGGATTGGTCAGCTACGGATGGCAAGGTCGCTATAATCCCCAAGAAATTCCGCCTACCTCTATTATTGAAGGCGATTAGAACGCATCGCGGCTTCTAAGATTCTAATCTAGGATTCTAAACGGGTGAGTTCTTTATCTAACCACTCATAGAATAGGCGATCGCAAATTGAGCGATGAATCTCCTCCGTCATCTGAGGCGCGATAAACTCATCGGCAAAAAATAATCCATGTTCTTCGCCGATGGCAATCGGGCCAATTACCGTCTGTGCAGGCGCACCAAACACACTTGCCGCCACGTCAGGATCTAGCAGCCAGCGAGAAATTTCGCCCTCGTACCCACAGCAGCGGCGGCGCTCTACGTCACTATCGTAATAATGAGCCGCTTCAAAAAAGCTAATCTCTTCTTCTTCAATTTGATACACCAGCTCCTGAGCTAGGCTGACATTAGCCGTCGCAATTCTATATAAAGAGACTTTCGCATAGTCAAGCTTTCTCTCATTAAACTGACGAGTTGCGGCCTCGCCAAACATTGCGTTCGATAGTTTTTTGGCCAGCAGGCGATCGCAAATACTCGCCTCCCACTCATCAGCCGTAAGCATCCGTTCTTGCAGCCACTCCAGCGTCTCTTGAGCGCTCTCTAACGGCGTTGTTGCACAAATAGGGGTTACGGATGGGATAAGGCACGGTAAGTTTTAAGTAACCAAACAAAAAAGCTAAACCGATGAGCCAATATCGCGTCCG
>QBMC01000250.1 GCA_003242035.1 Nodosilinea foveolarum
GAAGGCAAAACCTATATGCCACATAGCCTTCGAGCGTTGTGTCACCCCTTCAGGTGTAGTAGTTAAGTATATTTAATAAGTATGCAGGTCAAGTTATCTATAAAACGCATTTCGACTACGCTCAATGCTCGGCGGCCCGTGAACCGAGGGTTGAGCGTAGTCGAAACCCGACTACTAATCTGTGTTCTGCACGTTAGCCAAAGACAGCGTCTCGTTCATTGACTAGCGTATAATTATTCTGTTCTTATTGGTTAGTGGCTTAGCGTTAAAAAGACAACCCTCAAAATCATCGTCTCGCTCGAGCTAGCTGAAACAAAAACAACTCACCTATTTTCGCCCGGAGCAATCAGCTAATGCTAGACGCCTTGCATCGTTTTTTCAATCGGACTCTCAAAATCGCATGGGCCAAAATTGTCCTAATTGGTGTTCTCACAATAGGATTTAGCTGTTTCGCAATGGTAGCAAATCCGCGCCCAGCATTTGCTTCTAGCAAAATTGCAACGCCAGAAGCGCTCGATATGGCCATTAGCGAAGCTGCCCAAGAATTTGTAGACTCTATTCTCGATGACTATGGCGACATTTTAGAGGGCACCTTCGACATTGCTTACGATCCCTTAAAGTCTGCCATAAAAGACGTAAACAAGCAGATAACCAAAGTTTCTAAGCCTGCAAAAGAAGGCAGCGAAAGTGAACCCGCCCCGGCACTTACGATTGATTCAGCTCCTTTTGAAACTGCGATCGCCGCTTTTGACACCCTATCAGAACAAACCGATAGCTTTCGAGCGCAGTTAGAAACCGCTCCAGATACCATTCGCGAGCTAATTGAGGCCCAAATTGGAGCCAAAATGGATGAGCTAGATACGGCGATCGCGAGCGTCACAGAAGCCGTAGGTCAGATTACCGAGGATACAACAACCTTGCAAGCCAGCGAACCAGACTCAACGGCGGCTTTTACCGAACACACTACGCTACTCAAGCAAGCGGTTGAAGCCGTTGACGTTGCAATTGACGGCTTTGACACTTAGGTTTGACACTTAAGGAATACCCGTCAGGAAATTGCTGACTATTAGAGAGAAATAGCGAGCGAGATCAGTCAATCCGCTCGCTATTTTATTACAGTGTCCTTGATGTCATTTTCAGCGGCTTACGGCATCTAGCTTCTGCGCCACGCTAATCCTGCGATTTACGCTTTCGTTAAGCCAACTGCTTCGCAAAGCGAGCTAAGTTCTGAGGCAAATGGCTAACCTCGTACCACAGCTCTTTGGGTGAGATATCAAAGGCGTATTGCAGCAGTAGAACGATGATAACGATGCTCAATATTGTCCCTGCCGCGCCGCTAAATATCCTAAAGAAAAGTCTGGATAATAGGAAGAAAACAGCGATCGCCCCCACCAACAGCACAACTTGAGTATCCATCCCATCCACTAAAGAATCCATACCAAAAACCTCCTAAAAATCCCAGAAAACTCAAATCCTATCGAACACGCCCGCCATAAAAACCAGCCCTAAACCCATCACAATAGCGCCTAAAACATCAGCCTTCCACTTAGACTTACGATAGGCAGGATACAGCCAAAAACCCATCAATCGAGTAACAACCGGCATCACCACAACCGCCAAAATAGCAGAGGTCACCAGCGTCGCCAGCAGCATCGCCCCCGAAGGAGACCAGTCGCCAATAACGCCAGTGTTGGGCAACAGCTTTATTCGCACCATAACGATGGGATATAAGCCAAAAACAACCGACAGAATTTGCTTCCAGGCCGGAGGCCCCAGCCCTCTTTGCTCGCCATCATCAGTCCGCCGAGAAAACCAGCCTTCTAGCCCAGTCGTAAACGATTTAAACCGATAGGCTCTTAATATCGTCTGTCCCTTTTCAAAGATTTCTTGTCGATCTTTAGAAGCTACCCAGCTACTCAGGTTTTCAGGAGAATTAAAATGGACGATGCTGTACCACTTAACAACATCATCTTCACAAAAAAGCGGCGCATTTAGATCGGCTCTAACAAATCCAGGATGACGTTCTGCCGCCTGAATAAGGACGCTGTACCAGCGCTCAAAAGCCACCGTTTTCACTTTAGCAACAATATGTTCAACCACTAAACTGCTGTAGAATGCCTGACTTTCTTGAGATTTTTGGGCTACATCAGACGAGACCACGGGTATTTCCTTTATTTCTTCCGAGTTTACAGTCTCTCAGTTAATATCTTCCAATAAGTAGATTGGCGTAATCAAACTCAGGACGTAAGCAGAGTTGCTAAGACCCCCGTCATTTTACAGCTAATTAGATCAACCTACTTACATCGCCAATCGCTCAAGACGTAAACTACTTCCGTCCACAGCACTTGTTAATCATCCAGACTCTCTTTTACATTTTCGATACCCGCCTTCACTTTTTCCATAATGGTTTCGGAAGAAGGCATAGACTCATCTCTTTTCTTAATACCGCTCTCAATCTTAGCCTGAGCCTCTTCAGAAATCGACTCTCCTGGCGGCATCCCCGTGTTGATCCGATCAATAATCTCTTCAGAAGTTGGGATGAAAGCCTCTTTCTTCTTAAGGAATAGCTCCTTCTTCTGCACCGGAGTTAAAGACGCAAACAAATCTCGCTTAGGCACCGACCCAAGCACCACTTTAAGCTCACGCTTTTGCTCGGGCGTGAGCATAAGATTTTTGAAAGTTCTTCTAAAGCTAGTGCCGTTAGCGATCGCCGTTTCAAACAGCTCTTCCTGCCGGGGCGTCAAAACTTCCATTAGCTCCGGCACCACCTCTGATTTTAGCTGAGAGAGCGGGTCTACCGGATTAGCCGCTACGTTGGACAGAGAGACATCAGTTGCAGTCGGCGATTCTCTAAATAAACCGGGGATGTTTAAGCCAACGGGAATAAATCGGCCTGCGTAAGCGCCGCTAGCCATCGACAGAGCGCCCAGCAGAAAAACGGAGGTGGCTACGATTAGACTGGCAAGCTTTGAAATTATTTGGCGTTTCATCTTGAGTTGTCCTCTTAATATTGAATGCTTGTTTGAATGCTTGTTTGACTGTTTGAATTGAATATCTGAGCTTGGGCTTCTTGATAATCGCGAGTCAGACAGCCGGGGCGCGATAATGCTCGACATAGGCCGCGATCGCCAACACAGTCACAATCACCACCGGCATCACCAGCGTCCACCAAGTCTCCGAAGCCAGAATAAAAACGGCTGCCGCCCCGCCGCCCAAAGCAAAGCCAATAATCACCGGCACATAGCGACCAATCCGCTCTATAGACTCTTGAGCGTCTTGCTCTGCCTGCTCTCCAGAAGAAAACTTCGCGCCCACTAGCTGCACCAGATCGATGGTTAATTGAGTCGTATTACCCGTCATCACGGTCGTTGGAATATAGCTCTTGAAGATGCCTTTAGCTTCTTTCATCAGCGTATTTTGAATCCCCATCGCCACAATTCCCGATAGCGCAATGGGTAAGATATATTCCTCTTGTACATCTAAAAGCAGTGCGGGTGAGAGTGTTGCACCCACAACGAGAAAAATTATGAGGGCGATCGCCTCCGCCGTCAGCAGCACCGCAAAAACAGGCCATCCCCTATTCCTCGCGTACTTTGCCAGCACAGAGGTAGACGCCACCGTCACCATAAAAGCAGGCAGCGTAATCAGCCGGGTAAAAACAGACTCTTCATCGTCGCCAACGAGAGAAGAACCGGCTAAGGCGATGTTTCCCGTTACGTGAGCAGTAAAAATGCCAAACAAGATAATAAAAGCAGCCGTATCTACAAATCCTGCCACAACGCTAAGCAAAAATCCAGCAGGCTTGTCGCCCGTCAAAAAACCGCTAATGGTAAAAGACTTGTTCGGCGGTGAGGCTACGGTCATCACTTCCTCTCAATAAAACAGCGCTGCAATCCGCCCAGCAGAAAAATATACGCTGGGCCTTTTGTTTTCCTATTTTTGCTTTCCATTCTTCCAAATCGCCGCGATCTACTCATCAATCTCTACTACTTCTTCAGCCGCTACTTCTTCAGCCGCTACCTTTTCAGCCTCCTCCGCTTCCTTAGCGGCCTTTTTCTCAGCTTTAGCGGCCTTCTTCGCGGCCTTCTTTGCCGCTTTTGCCTCATCCTCAGCGGCCTCTTCCTCAGCTTCCTTCAGCTTCTCTAGTCGCTTAGCTTCAGCTTTAGCGGCCTTCTTCTCAGCTTTTAGCTTCTCTTTCTCAGCCTTCTTCTCAGCTTTTAGCTTCTCTTTCTCAGCCGCCTCTTCCTCTGTCCCTCCAAACAACGAATCTGCTATCAGCACTGGCGCTTGAGAAATCACAGCCGGTGAACGAAACCCTAGTTGCTGATAAGAGACCTGAGCGATCGCAGCTTAAACAGCGCTGGCCGGGGTAGCAAAGCCCAGCAGCCCACTCACTACCAGGAATACGCTCAGCCCAAACGCACTCATTCTTTTTGTCAACAAACGTACATACATAAAATTTCTTTCAGTCAGAAAAATAAACTAATTAAGCCTCATGCACCCAAACGGAAATTACCTGGGCAACAACCTTCGAACTCTGTTTCCCCAGGAATCTCTCTTCTTGTTAAGTAGGTCAGTCTAATCTTTCATAAGATAGTCTTGTAGAATAGAGACTATTCCTGTTCACATTTCTAATGCTATGGCTGCGCCCCTA
>QBMC01000251.1:0-4599 GCA_003242035.1 Nodosilinea foveolarum
CAGAAGGCAAAACCTATATGCCACATAGCCTTCGAGCGTTGTGTCACCC
Organism: Nodosilinea foveolarum; assembly: GCA_003242035.1. Classification (GTDB taxonomy): domain Bacteria; phylum Cyanobacteriota; class Cyanobacteriia; order Phormidesmidales; family Phormidesmidaceae; genus Phormidesmis; species Phormidesmis foveolarum. The sequence goes on from QBMC01000251.1 coordinate 50, forward strand.
CTTCAGCTAACATTCATTCAAATCAGTGTTAACGAGTCTGTTTCGCTCACTCCCTGTCTCATTTTGGTTCTTTTTACCACCTCAACTTCTATGGCAAACACATCCGTTGCAGACAGTTCTCCCGCCATCATCTGTGGCAACTTGCAGAAGCGGTTTGGCGAGCTTGAGGTGCTTCGCGGCATCGACTGTCAAATTCACCGAGGGGAGGTGGTTGCTATTATTGGCTCGTCCGGTTGCGGCAAAAGTACGCTGCTGCGATGTTTTAATCGTTTAGAAAGCGTTAGCGGTGGTCAGCTTATTGTCAATAATATTGATTTATCTAAGACCAAGCTGAGTCGCCGCGATTTGTTAGCGTTACGCGCCAACGTTGGGATGGTTTTTCAGCAGTTCAATCTGTTTCCGCATCTTTCTGTGCTAGACAATCTGTGTTTGGCTCCGCAAAAAGTTCTGGAGCAATCCAAAGAAGAAAGCAGAGAAACCGCTCGTTTTTATCTTAATAAGGTCGGTCTAGGCGCTAAGGCCGATGCCTATCCCGATCAGCTTTCGGGAGGTCAAAAGCAGCGCGTTGCGATCGCCCGCGCCCTCTGCATGAAGCCAGAAATCATGTTATTCGACGAACCCACCAGCGCCCTAGACCCAGAGCTAGTCGGCGAGGTGTTGCAAGTTATGCAGCAGCTCGCCAAAGAAGGCATGACGATGGTGGTCGTCACCCACGAAATGCAGTTTGCCCGAGAAGTGGCGAGTCGAGTGGTCTTTCTCAACCAGGGCCAGGTCGAAGAGCAAGGCAACCCGCGCGAAATCCTGATGAACCCTCAGAGCGAACGCCTCCAGGGATTTCTCAGCCGCATCAGTAGTACCCTGGGTTAGCGATTAAGTTACCAAGATTATTTTGCTGCACACTTCGATTGTGCGTTTATCACTTACCTGTGGTTTCGTACTTCGAAGAACTGGCTGGAAAAGCTGATTGCGATCGCTTTCGGCACAGTCTGGATCGGCTTAATCGCCATGGCCCGACTAGCACTAGGCGCTCACTGGCCCAGCGACGTGATTGCGGGATTGTTCATTGGGAGTCTCTGGCTTACAACAGTTATTGCTGCCCTAGAAAGATCTTGCAACGCCGCCAAAGCGTACAAACCCAAACCCTATTAAAGCGGATCAATACTGCGATAAACCGCCTGAAATCCCATATGGACGCCGTAGGCAATAAATCCTACGCCCAAAGTAGCAAGAATCCACTCATCGGTCGAATCATTGTCAAACACCGCCATCGCCTCTTCAGTGGTTTTAATTAAAGAAGGATCGAAGCTCCAGGCAGCTCGCATCCCGAAAAAGCCAATCACAACATAGACAAATCCCCGAGCCGCAATCCCCACTCGTCCCACAATATTTGCCCAGGTTTTAGCCGCATCGCTCATCTGATGGTGCTTAAACTGTTTGCGAAACTCAGCCTTAATCGCCCGATAAAAGTAATAGCAGCCAATCCCAAACACAATCAATCCGCCAGCGCCTACTAACCACTGTCCATACGGCATTCGTATCAGCTTAACTACTCGTTCCTGTGTCGTTGTCCCCCCTTCTGAAGACCCTGCCGTCAATATCTTCACTGCCGTAAATGCGACACCCACATAGGCTAACCCACTACAGGCATAGCTAAATCTCCGGAGTATATCGCTCGCATCCGTTCCACTATGCTCCGGGTCTAACACGGCCTGTATAAACCGCCACCCCACATATCCCATCAGGCTAATGCCTAGCACAACCAGCATTGCCCGACCAAAAGGCTGCGCCCCAATCGTCTTCAGCGCACCCTCAGATCCTACCGTTTCACCCTCGCTAATATCCAAGGCTTCTAGCAATGCCAGTAGACCAGTGCTGCCGTAGATGACACCCTTCGCTCCGTAGCCAAAACGCGCATAGTATTCAATCCATCGCTCGACGGTGCGGTGTGTCTTACTAGATGAAGCCATAAATCACCAAAATATTAAAAAAAAGATATGAGGGAGAACATGAAGCTTTTACCCTTCAAAGTCCGTTAGCTATAGACAGGCTCAATATCAGTGATGTTCACTGTAATATCACTGTGCAGGTGTAAACAAATATAGTCTTGGCCTCGGTGCGCAAGCAGTTCAATCAGCATAATTAACCGGAACAGTTGACTTCAGGAGAAGAAACTTTTCCCCTAAACTCTCAAAATCAATTTCTTGTTGATTCATGCCTACCCCTGAAAGCTAATGAAAGTTACTCATTTGCTATGCGCGATCGCCACACCCGCTGTGCTTTTATGGAGCTTTCTGTCGTTACCCTCACTCGCCCCTCCTGAAATTGCCAGCGGCGATGGCATTGTCAACGCAGATATTGTCGCCTGCCTCTCTCGTACAGATACCTTCATCGGTACATTAGATGTCGAGGTAGAAAAAGGTCAAATAGATCGAACGGGCTATTTTGGCGATGGGTCTTTTCGCATTCTCTGCTATCCCAACCCATACGGACGATCTAACCAGAGCTTAGTGATCATTTTCGCTGCTCATGACACCGACTTTGATATTGCTAATACTTTTGTCCAAATTGCCATCAACCAAATCGCAGACTAACGATAGGCTACTCCCGATTACTGTGCACGGAGGTCTACCGCGAGTTCATCCTTAAGCCAATTAACAATCTGCTCTCGCTCGCTAATCGTCAGATAAAAGTAACCAACCTCTCGCACCCGATATCTAATATCCTCCATATCAGCTTGATTTAGCAGCTCGACTGTCAGCCCGATATCGCACAAAATATTGTCCTTGCCCTCCTGCTCTAGCCTCCCATGCCGATACCGGCTAATCTGCTTTCTTAACCTATCTAGGGTATATGGGTCTAATGCCTCTAGACGCTCCCAACGCTCTTGTGCAATGGGTTCCCCCTCCACCATCTTGGCATAGTCTGTATCGAGCATATCGATCCGGACAACGATAGGCCGTTCGCTCATCAACTACCCCCAAAAACTAAATAGACCAAAACTAATGGACTAAGCCTAATCCAATTGCCCAACTGTGCAAAGCTGCGTTTAGTAAGTTAACTTTGCGACATGCGACCACACATCTTTATATAGAGTCTTTATAGAAAATAGGCTGACGCTGGCTCTGCTAGCTCTCAATTCTCATACTGATATCCAACCAGGGCGATCGCGTAACTGGGGCGCTACTCGATATATAGTCCACACCGGTTTGTGCGATCGCCCGAATCGTCTCCAACGAAACATTCCCCGAAGCCTCGATCTTGATTCCTGCCTTCTCCGTTCGAATCAAACCCACCGCTTCTTTCATCAGACCTATTGGCATATTGTCTAGCATGATGATGTCTGCTTTGTGGGCGATCGCCTCCGCCACCTGCTCTAAACTCTCCGTCTCCACCTCCACCGTCACCGGATACGGAATCCTTCCCCGCACCTGACTCACCGCTGCCCCAATCCCACCCGCCGCAGCAATGTGGTTGTCCTTAATCATCACCCCATCATCCAATCCCATCCGATGATTCTGCGCTCCACCCACAAAAGTCGCGTGCTTCTCCAATATTCTTAGTCCCGGCGTCGTCTTCCGCGTATCTACAAGCTGAGCGGGAAAAGCCGCAATCTCATCTACAAACTGCTTTGTCATCGTGGCAATTCCGCTTAGCCGCATCGCCAAATTCAAAGCAACTCTCTCTCCAGTCAGCAACGTAGATAGCCGACAGTCAATTTCCGCTACCCTCGTTCCTTTCTCAACCCAAGCGCCCTCTTCAACCAGCGCCCGAAAGTCCTGCTGCGGCTCCAGTAGATAAAACACTCGCCCAGCAACGGGCAATCCCGCAATCACCCCAGCTTCTTTTGCAACCCAGTAAGCCCTCCCCTTTCCTAAGGCAAGCTTGCCTAATCCCTGCGTCGCTTGGTCGCCCCGACCAACATCTTCTTTCAGCCAAAGGGCAAGCAACTCATCTAATACGATCCAAGCTGGCAGCATGTTCTTTAAGAATTAAGGACTACATACTTCCAGCATAAAGTGAGACTGCTCAAGCCTTACTGCTCTTATATACACGTCGGTCAGTAACTTTCAATTAAACTTACTCAATTTTATATAGGTATGAAATCCTTTCCCTTGTAAGTAGAAAATCCCCTTCCTAAAATCGAAGAAAATAGACAGCACAAAATTGTAATTGGTCGTGTAGCAAAATGTGAAAAATTGGTATCCCTTGTTACATAAGGCTTCCAGTCTTCTAAATTTTTTTCTTAAAAATAAGTTGACACATTGCGTCAAAGCTCGTTATATTAGTTGAGCGCTGAGGGAAGCGACCTTAACGGGCTGCCAACCGAAGCGAATCAGTAGCACCTAGAAAAGCGAATAATTTGAAGATAGATTAACGAGACCCTCGTTAATGAATGAAATTGTTATGAGGATAGCATGTCTATCCAACATAAGCAATAGGATAGCCAGAATGGTTATCTGAGTACAGACAAACTGATTAGCTGTTAGTTTTCGAACTAATGGTTAGTTGTTCTACTAAAATGGAGAGTTTGATCCTGGCTCAGGATGAAC
>QBMC01000251.1:4604-6668 GCA_003242035.1 Nodosilinea foveolarum
AATGGAGAGTTTGATCCTGGCTCAGGATGAACGCTGGCGGCGTGCTTAACACATGCAAGTCGAACGAACCCTTTCGGGGGTAAGTGGCGGACGGGTGAGTAACGCGTGAGGATCTGCCTACAGGATGGGGACAACAGTTAGAAATGGCTGCTAAAACCCAATGTGCCGAGAGGTGAAATATTTATAGCCTGTAGATGAGCTCGCGTCTGATTAGCTAGTTGGTGAAGTAATGGTTTACCAAGGCGACGATCAGTAGCTGGTCTGAGAGGACGATCAGCCACACTGGGACTGAGACACGGCCCAGACTCCTACGGGAGGCAGCAGTGGGGAATTTTCCGCAATGGGCGCAAGCCTGACGGAGCAACGCCGCGTGAGGGAGGAAGGCCTGTGGGTTGTAAACCTCTTTTCTCAAGGAAGAACACAATGACGGTACTTGAGGAATCAGCATCGGCTAACTCCGTGCCAGCAGCCGCGGTAAGACGGAGGATGCAAGCGTTATCCGGAATTATTGGGCGTAAAGCGTCCGTAGGTGGTTTAGAAAGTCAGTTGTTAAAGCCCACAGCTCAACTGTGGATGGGCAATTGAAACTACTAGACTTGAGTGTGGTAGGGGTAGAGGGAATTCCTAGTGTAGCGGTGAAATGCGTAGATATTAGGAAGAACACCAGTGGCGAAGGCGCTCTACTGGGCCATAACTGACACTGATGGACGAAAGCTAGGGGAGCGAAAGGGATTAGATACCCCTGTAGTCCTAGCCGTAAACGATGGACACTAGGTGTTGGCCGTATCGACCCGGTCAGTATCGAAGCAAACGCGTTAAGTGTCCCGCCTGGGGAGTACGCACGCAAGTGTGAAACTCAAAGGAATTGACGGGGGCCCGCACAAGCGGTGGAGTATGTGGTTTAATTCGATGCAACGCGAAGAACCTTACCAGGGATTGACATCCTACGAATCTTCTTGAAAGGGAAGAGTGCCTTCGGGAACGTAGAGACAGGTGGTGCATGGCTGTCGTCAGCTCGTGTCGTGAGATGTTGGGTTAAGTCCCGCAACGAGCGCAACCCTCGTCCTTAGTTGCCATCATTAAGTTGGGCACTTTAAGGAGACTGCCGGTGACAAACCGGAGGAAGGTGGGGATGACGTCAAGTCATCATGCCCCTTACATCCTGGGCTACACACGTACTACAATGCAACGGACAAAGGGCAGCCAACTAGCGATAGTGCGCAAATCCCATAAACCGTTGCTCAGTTCAGATTGCAGGCTGCAACTCGCCTGCATGAAGGCGGAATCGCTAGTAATCGCAGGTCAGCATACTGCGGTGAATACGTTCCCGGGCCTTGTACACACCGCCCGTCACACCATGGAAGTTGGCCACGCCCGAAGTCGTTACCCTAACCGTTTACGGAGGGGGACGCCGAAGGCAGGGCTGATGACTGGGGTGAAGTCGTAACAAGGTAGCCGTACCGGAAGGTGTGGCTGGATCACCTCCTTAGAGGGAGACCTACTAAGCAGCTACTTGAAAGCACATAGCGAATAGAGTGTTGTTGTAGTCACCTAAGGTCGTTGAGGGTTTTGTTAGTTTTAGTGAACCGAATCAAATCGGCGAACCTATCTTCAAGTTATTTGGGTGTTGCGACACCAAGTATTAGCGGGCTATTAGCTCAGGTGGTTAGAGCGCACCCCTGATAAGGGTGAGGTCCCTGGTTCGAGTCCAGGATGGCCCACTTTCGAGATTGATATCTAATTGGTATTTAATTAAGGGGGTATAGCTCAGTTGGTAGAGCGCCTGCTTTGCAAGCAGGATGTCAGCGGTTCGAGTCCGCTTACCTCCACCACAAAGTTTTTGCCCAACTAATCATTAATTGAGTCAAACAGAAATCAGCAACTAATAATGCTTCTCCCTAAAGAGAACAAAACATGGCATTATAGACTGCTGGTCTTTCGAGACTAGTAAGAACCTTGACAACTGCATAGAAAAGAGAAAGAAAGCAAAGGTAGTTCAAAGTCTGAATAAGACATTTGAAATTCAAAAAGCCCAGCTTTTACACAAACCAGCTAAATAGAGCG
>QBMC01000252.1 GCA_003242035.1 Nodosilinea foveolarum
TAGGGGCGCAGCCATAGCATTAGAAATGTGAACAGGAATAGTCTCTATTCTACAAGACTATCTTATGAAAGATTAGACTGACCTACTTACCATCGAAGATTTGGTCTAAGTACAGTCAAACATCAGGAATAAAACGCACTGACTTTTTCAGTTACTATAAAGGTTCGAAGCAGTCCGTGGCCATTGAGGTGGATCAGGTGTATAAGCTTTGCAACCCAACTCCACTCTCCATCCTCGGCAGTCGAATAAAGCCACCTCAAAGCTTCCAATACTTAAACTACTCGTCAATCATAATTCTCAAAAAATACGTCTCTAATAACTACCCAGAAGTAGCTTGATGAAGACCCATCCGATATATACGCAAATCAGAATATGCTTTGCTTTCGTACATAGCTCAAACTCATCATGTCTGTAGACGGCCCTCTCAACTTTTCCAAAATATCTTATGACAGGCAGAAAGGAGGAATAGTCGTGCGAGAAATAGCGATTACCGAGAGCACAATTTGCAAAGAGCAGCGAGCGCTATGAGAATATAAGAAAAAGTTAAGCGAGCAACCCATGACTTACTCAGCCCCTCAGCCCACCGCCCCTACCGAAGACACTTGGTGGGTACAGCAATGGGTAGATCTATTAAATTCTTACCGCTTTAAAAAGCGCTTGGAGCGTGGCCGCAACTACGCCCGCCAGGGTCACATTCTCAGTCTCGAATTCAAAAACTCCAAAGTCCACTCTAAAGTTCAGGGCACCGCCGCTGAACCGTACCAGCTCTCCATCTGGATAGAGAGCTTCACCGACGAAGACTGGAGCTACGTCATCAACACCCTCAGCGAAAAAGCCCTTTACTCGGCTCAGCTACTCGCTGGAGAAATGCCCGACGACATCGAGAGAGTCTTCACCAGCAATGGCCTCAGCCTCTTTCCCTTCACTTTGGCTGATGTCAACTCAAAATGTAGCTGCCCCGATCCCAAAAATCCTTGCAAACATATCGCCGCCGTTTACTATCAGCTCGGCGACTTCTTCCGCGAAGATCCCTTCGTTCTCTTCCAGCTCAGAGGCCGCACGAAAGAACAGATCCTCGAAGCTCTACGCCAGCATCGTCAGCAGGCGATGAATCAGGCAGATATAACAGTCGAAACAAACGTAGAAGAGACAAGGAAATCTGCAAAGGCTAAATCTACGAAAGGAAAATCTGCCGCTGAAACAAAGCAGAAAAAAACAAACTTACTAACCGGTTCAAACCAGCCAACCTTTCAAATAAAAAACTTCTGGCGATACGACGAATCGCTAGATCCTTCTCTCGTCGTCATCACCCCTTCGGAGCAAACCGTCTTAGAAGTGATTGGAGACATGCCCCTTGCTGCCACCGAAGCCCAAGCTATTAGCGCTCATTTCAAAGCGCTGTACCAAGCCGTTGCCCAGCAAGCAATGATGACAGCCTTGAGTTAAAAAAGCACCCTAATTTACCATCGCTAGCAAGCGACGCAGACCCGACCAGCCAATAAATGCAAAGCCAATGGTTAGCAAAATGCTACTCAAAATCCCTCGAAGAAAAGCCTTTGTCGCCTCAGTTTTAATCAGAGAAATTTTGTCCTGCTGATCTTCGCCTACGCCGGTTTTAATTCTGTTTTGCGCTTCAGTTGCCTGCGAAGTCCAGTACTGATTGAAGGCTTCTGGATCTTTACGAAATTGCTCGATTTGCGCTTTTGTCCCGTCGTCCAAGTTTCCGCTCGCAACCGCAGCTTGAAAAGCTTCCTCGTTGTTTAATAACGCATCCGCTTGCGCCCGTTGCGCCGAAATGTCTTCACTCAGCCGACTTTCCATCTGGGCGGTTAGTTCCGTCGCCTCAGAATCTAGACGAGTAAGGGCGTTGCGTCGCTGAATAAAGACCAGGTTAGGATGCAAAAAAGTCGTAATCAAGAAGACCAGGCCCAAGAAAGCGGACAGTAAACAAGTCCAAAAGCGGAGGTCTGTAGCCAGACTAGATTTCCTGGGCGCAATACCCAAGTTGCTATCAATCCAGTAACCCGTAAATAGTAGCACAATGCCCACCAGTGGGATGATGCCGCGATCAAGGAGCTGTGTGGTGGCGTTTAGCTGCCATGCAGTGTTGTCAAACTGAGGCGGAAAGAGTACCGTCACAAAGTCGATTAAGAAAAGCAGAATCGCGATGCCCCCTACTAGCTTCAAGGAGGTAGCGGCCAATGGCGATGGCACTTTGCCAATAGGCGTTCTATCGGTAGCAGAGGAAGAAGTCATAAAACCTTAGCGGGTGCAAAAAGACAGTAGCTTGATCGTTCCAGCAGAGACAAATCAAGCTTATTTGAAATCATAGTTTGCATAGAGCTTACCCCAAAACCCTGTTATCAATCGCAACCTATCGGCATAGAGAAAACTGTCATAGCAAACCGTCATAACAAATCTTCAGAGGGTTTCTTGTAGCCAACGTTAATCTGGCTTTTGCGCTCGTATAGCCAGTTCAGCCGCTGTGGGTTCAAGTTAGCGTGGTACATCACTTTCAGCAGTTGGTTGAGCGCGGCCTGTTGGTAGAGTCCGCGATCGCGAAATCGTCTAGCCGAAGTCACCACCTTACCCGGCACTATCTCTGGCAATCCCTGCGGCTTCAATGCCAAACTCAGCGCCGTATCTTCAAAAATATCTATATCTGGCACACCGCCAATCTCTAACAGCGCCTGCCGTCTGGCAAAGATGCAGTGATCTAAATAGAGAATGCCAGTGCGCGATCGCACCTCCGTCGAATACCACGAAGTAAACCGCAGCAGCCAGCGATCCCAATCAAAACTATGCGCAAAGCCACCCCAAACCGCTGTCTCTAGAGCTGTCGCCGCCTGAGTTAAGGCCACCTTCTCCGGTAGCAGCGTCGCCGGGTGATGCAGCAAAACAAACTCACCTCGGCTGGCCTCAATGCCTGCGTTCAGCCGCTGCGCGCGATTACTCGCCTCAGACTCCAGCACCTCTACTAAAGGAAACTGTCGAACGATATCCAGCGTATCGTCCGAGCTAGGACTCACCACCACAATTAGTTGCTTATCGCCTATCTGCGCCGACAAATTTGCCAAAATCTTGGGTAAATAGCCATGCCGCGCTTCATTAAAACAAGGCAAAACAACCGAGAACATAAGCGATCGCCCACAACACAGACCCAGCTTGATACTATCCTGCTAGAAGAGCGATATTCGTAGCCCAACCAACAGGCTAAGCTATGCAATGCATCGTAAAATTTAGCTAACCCCACAGCGGACATTCCTCATGGCTCCCACCGTAGAAATTCTCTCAGACCAGCCCGCCCTGATAGAACGCGCCCACCAGATTATGGTGGAGACCATCAAAACCGCCATTGCAAAACGCGATCGCGCCACAGTCGCCCTCTCCGGCGGCAGCACCCCCAAGCCCCTTTACGAATCTCTGGTCAACGCAGACATTCCCTGGGAAAAACTCTACGTTTTCTGGGGCGACGAGCGCTACGTCCCCCACGATCATCCCAAAAGCAACGCCCGCATGACCTCAGAGGCTTGGCTTAATCACGTCGCTATTCCTGAAGAGAATATCTTTCGCGTCCCGACTAGCGCTCAAGCACCTGCCGCCGATGCCGCTAAATATGCCAAAACCCTTCGAGACTTTTTTAAGTCTGATGAAGTCGCCGTTATCGACTTTGTTTTACAGGGTATGGGCGACGATGGCCATACGGCATCATTGTTTCCCTTTACAGAAGCGTTGGATGTGCGCGATCGCCTAGTCACCATCGGCAATCACGACGGCGACCCCCGCATCACCTTCACCGTCCCCCTAATCAACCAAGCCCGCAAAATCGTCTTTCTCGTCTCCGGAGAAAACAAACAAAAAGCCCTCTCACAAGTCTTCTCCCCAGACGCCAACGACCACGAATACCCCAGCAAACTCATCCAAACCGCCAATCCTCATTGGCTACTCGATGCCGCCGCCGGTAAAGGCATCCCAGACCAGTACAAATAAACAAGCCGCCAAGCCTCTCTATCCGCCGACCCTAAGAACTCAAGCCCTCATCGCGGGCTGAGCGTAGCCGAAGCCCACTCATAACTCATCACTCCCATGATCACCTGCCCCAACTGCAACCACCAAAACCCCGACGGCGCAAACCAATGCGAAGCCTGCTACACCCCGCTACCCAATCTCGTCGCCTGCCCTAGCTGCGGCAACGAAATTCAGGCAAACGCCAGCTTCTGCGGTCAGTGTGGTGCAGACTTGCGAGCCGAAGCTAACGCGCCCGCCTCTCCTCAACCCGGCAGCGCGGCTGAAACTCCGCTCGCCGCGACGGTCTCCAGCTTTCCAGAAACGGGCGCGTCATCTAATCTAGACTCAACTATCAAAACTCAAAACTTCCTCAATCTAGACGGCCCAGAACCCCCCGCAAATCCGGCAGGCGACCCAGCCGTTGCCTCAGCCACGCCCAACCAACCACCAGACTTCGACCTCCCAGACCTGGTAGAACCCGATCCATTACTTATTCCTGATCCAATGGGCAACAACGAGCCTGAAACGCCTCAACCAGAAGCGCCCCCAACATCAGAACCCGCCCCCGCTGTTCAACCACC
>QBMC01000253.1 GCA_003242035.1 Nodosilinea foveolarum
GCGCTGTGGATGGCTACCGGTAGCCAGTGTCTTCTGCGCCCGACGGCGATGATAGTGATGTTTCTTGAGCAGTTGGTCAACCACTGTCACGCTCACAGTGAGCCCTGCGGCTTTTAGCAACGCCGCAATCTCGGGTCGATTCAAATTCGTCCATTTCACTTTCTCATCCATCGGTGAGCCCGCCGTATGCTCGCTAAGCACCTTCAAAAATGTTTTATCTAGCTCTGGGAGCTTTTCAAACGCTGACTTGCGCCCGCCGCCTGCCTGACGCGCTCTGCCTAGCGCTAGCGGTAATTCATTGCTGAGTTCCGTCATGCCAAATTTGACCGTGCGATAGTCGCACCTCAGCAAACTGCTGATGTAACGGATCCCACCATGCCCTAGCTTGGCCGCTTCTATCCCGGCGTATCGTCTACGGTCTTTCTCAGATAGAGATCGATAATACCGCTGCATCTGGGCTTCAATAGTTCGGGGGTAGGCGGTAACCATAGGCTTGAACCAATTGTAGAATTCATCCCATTCTAGTATCTGGAACGATGGATTTTATATAATCCTCGTTCCTTAGCGCAGTTACGCCATTCATCTTCCTCGGCGTCGAGGTTCTCGTTATATCGGATGTCAAAGCCATTCACTCGCTTTTGAACATCAATGTACTCATCGAGCTTTTCGTCGAGCGTCTCAACGTTATCAATCCATGAGTCTTCGATGGTGTCTGGCAGAGAGCCAAAGAGGTCAAAGCGATCTCTCATGCGAGCTGAAAGACGTTCGTAGATATTTTCATCGACGGTGCCTTGGTAGACCAAGTTGAGCATGTCTACCGTGGGGCGCGTCTGGCCAAAGCGTTTAATGCGGCCAATCCGCTGCTCCAGGCGAGTGGGGTTCCACGGCAAATCGACATTGATAAGGGTACCAAGGCGCTGAAGGTTGAGTCCCTCACAGGCAGCATCGGTTGCGACCATAATACGGATAGCTTGGTCTTCTACCATTTTCTTCAACGTTTCTCTCTTAGCTCTGTTTGGGTTTTCTGGCCCCCGAAACAGGGCGCTCTTGTCCGCGCCAGCGTAAAGGCCAATGAGTTGATCGGGAAAAAGGGCTGCTAGATTTTCTGCGACCCAGGCGGCAGTGTCGTAATACTGACTAAAGATGATGCAACCGTGCTGAACCCAGTTTTCCTGAGCGAGATAATGCTTAACGGCCTTAAGCTTTGGGTCTTCTCCCTGCATTCCTTTCAGTGCATTGATCAGGTCGTGAAGGGCTTCTTGCTCAGCGATCGCCAAGTCAACGTCTTGCATTGTCTCTTGTTCACTGTCGTCTTCAATCGCCTGTCGTTCTAGCAGCTTCTGCGCGGTGTTCAACCCGGCTACACAGCTAGAGCAAAGACGCTGAGTCACCAAATTTTTCATGAACCCACCGCCGCCGACTCGTCTGCCATAGGCGCGGCCAAAGGCTTGGGCAGCTTCATAGGCATTTTCAAACGCTTCGCTGGTTCTGAGTGCGCGTTGCTGAAACAGAACGGCAAAGGTATTCGGATCACGGCTTTTTTCTTGGTTTGGATGAAGGTCTACACCTACTTTCTCAAGGATTCCAGCGTCTTCTAGCACCTTTCGTTTACGCAGTACGACATGGCGAACAATGGAGTTATGACGCTGAAAGAATCCCATATTTGATTTTTCGCTATCTATCAAATCTTCTAGGTCGTCACGGACAGCGCGGGGTAACGCTACAACCGAAGCAGCCGTATCAAAATCTCGTGGCTTGAGCCCTAATTCTCCACGAACTTCGTGAATGACTCGTCGGAAGTCGCTTTCGTTAGAGGACTCCCATGGCGGCAAGGGCGATCGCACATACCGCCAAGCAACTTCCATATCATCAATTTTCTCCTTTCCCGTCAATACTGGCACCACCTGTTCTGGGTAATGCCAGGGACTAAAGTCATTGCCCAAGACAAATCGACCATCGCCCTGATGCAGAATTTTGAGCTGATCCCATAGGTCATCCACTTGGGTTTGCATCGGCGTGGCGGTGCCTAGCAGTACATGCTTAGAACGACCAGCAGCGGCCAGCATAAACTGCAACAGCGCGTTAGGTTGGCCAGCGTCCTTGCCCATCCCTTGCTTGGTGCGCGATTTATGAGATTCGTCCTGGATCAGGATTTCAAAGCTTACCTGGCTCAATAGCTCTCGCTCCCGAGTCGGCTGGACAATCAGCCCGGTTGAGATAATACCGATGCGTAGCGGACACCGGACAACATTCTCGGGGCCAGAAGGCGAGATGGCTCTCTCTTCAGAGTCAAGCCAGACCTTTTGCCGCGATGACCAGCGGGCGCAGGGTAACCCTAACTTATCGAGCAGTTCCGTTTGCCATTGTTCGGTGAGGGAAGAAGGGGTAAAGATGACAATAGGGCGACGACGCGATCGCGCACCACGCTGGGCAATTTCTTGTTCGTTAATGAGTGTGAGCGTGAGCGCTGCCGTCGCTAGAGAAAGGGTTTTGCCAAGGCCCACCTCATCGGCGATCAGGAGTCTGACTACACCATGCCAGCGCAGGTGTTTCATGCATTCAGAGACAAAGGCTCGTTGCTAAGGCGATAGCGAAAGCCCCTCCCGATACATCGGCGATTCGACCAGCGCAGCCGGGGCCAAACTGTCGTCGTCAGGCTGTTCGCCTAGCTCAATTTCAATGCGGTGGGCACGGCGACCTACTCCCTGTACAACAGCTCTAGGCAGCGGTACGGCTTTTGCCCACAGCGCATCGAATTCAGCTTGTATCCAATCGACACCTTCGGGACTTTCGTCCGACCAGACGATTTCGTAATGGGCTTGCCACCCCGCTCTAGTTTCGTTCATAGAACCCATGAACCCAATCCGGCGACCGTCATGCAGCTCAATCACGCCTGCTTTGCCGTGGACAAATCCGCAGAAGTCGTCAGGCGCGACTCGGATCGCATTGGGATGATTGCCCAGAAATTCGTAAAGCCATTTGTAGCGGGGTCTATTCAGCAGCGATTCGGCTTCTACAGGCAGGTCGTTTAAGCGTCCTAGTAGCTTGGATTCCTGAATCTTGGCGACTTTGATATCTTCAGAACGAACATCGGAATTGCAAACGATCCGAACGTCGTCAATGCTATCAATATATTCTCCGGCAATCTCAAACAGGGATGAGGTAAAGTAGCCTGCAATCCGGTGGTAGCGTCGGGCCTGCTTGAGGTACTTTGTGAGAATGGTGTGATCTAGTCGCTGAGTTCTGGATGAAAAACGCTGAATTAAGGGAGAATTCATATCAGAGGTCGCAAGGTCTGAGATATTGGTAGAATAGATACGATAAAACGTAGTGATAAGAGGGTAACAGCGTTCCCAAATTTTAGAGCTAGAAATGAGGTCGATTTGCCTGAAGAAAAGTGGGAGGTAAAGTCATTGAATCAATCTTTATCTATGGTTAGCCTACTTGATAAGCTTTCGGCGGTTGGCTTGAGCGCAAGCTACGTGCGTAGGGCGGGCTTGCCTAGCTGGTGGGATGATGAGCTAAATGAAATCCCGGCTGCGGTACTAGAAGGCGCGGCACATATCGCTCAGCGGCTGAATTTGGATTTGAGAAGCTTACTACAAAACGATTCAGCAGCCGAGTTCAAACCATTACTGCCAACCAAGTTCAAATATCATCATCAGCAAGCCTCAGATATTCCGTACGTTTCTTATCAAATAGCTTCGCGGATAGCCGAGCTAGTCGCTTCTAGCCTAAAACCACGACCTTTCATTCCTATTCCAACAACAGTCAAGCAGGTTCGCCAGGATGTTCTGGCGCAGGGTTCTAAAGTGGATCTTGAGAGTTTGTTGGGCTATTGTTGGCAGCACGGTATTGCAGTTGTGTATTTTAACGATTATCCGAAAGATACTCGTAAAATAACTGGCATGATTCAGTGGCAAGGCGATCGCCCAGTAATTTTGCTTAGCCATAAGTCTACGCATCCGGCTTGGTTAACTTTTCATCTGGCGCATGAGCTAGGTCACTTGGCGTTGGGCCATGTAAAAACGGGGATTTTGATCGACGATGAAATTAACGAATCTGATGATGTAGAGGAAATAGCCGCGAATCGTTTTGCGGTTGAGCTGCTGGTAAACCAGTACGATAATTGCTTTCAAGGCTTATCTATTTATAACAATGGACAGCTAAGGGCGAAGATAGAAGAAAAGCTAAAAGCAGACCCTACAGTGGATGCTTGTGTTTTGGCGTTTAATTACGCTTGGCACGCTAAGAAGGCTGATTCTCAGAAGTTTGGGCTGGCGAAGAAAGCAGTACAAGAGCTGGGCTGTGAGGAGTCTGGCGATGCGATCATCCGCCGTTTTTTAGAAAATCACTTGGATTGGGAAAGTCTAGGCGACGGCACTATAGATCATCTTGAGCGCATCCTGGGAGAATAGAGTTGACGGGCTGCCTTTACTGTATTGACAACGACATGGCGTTGTTGCACAAATAGGGGTTACGGATGGGATAAGGCACGGTAAGTTTTAAGTAACCAAACAAAAAAGCTAAACCGATGAGCCAATATCGCGTCCGCAACTGGTCAGAGTA
>QBMC01000254.1 GCA_003242035.1 Nodosilinea foveolarum
AATGGAATTACAGAGCTATTCCTGAAAACTTGACAGTTATTGATTGAGCGTTCCTTAAACCTTAAGAAAGCCAGTAGCCTACTTGATGAGAAGTTGCGAGAGAATACGCATAGAGATCTCAGAAAGGCAGTTTACTACCTTATTAGCTGCTATCCGGCGCAGGAAGCCCTAGAGCAAGCTCCTTATAAGTTTAGAAAGCAAATTTGGCAGATTGCCAAAAGCTTAGACGATGCGGTGCCTGAGCCGCAGGCTCTCAGCAGTTGGATACCGCGCCTTTGGACAGAGTGCGATGCTTGGCTGCTCAAGACCTTAGTTCGCGATCTAGTCAGGATAGGAAACCTTCAGAACCTGCAAGTAGCGCTTAAGAAGGATTCTGAAGATGAAGCTGCGAGCTGGTTAAGCGACTTTTTGGGCTTTTTGAATCAGGATTCTACCTGGAGACTTTTCTATGTCGAAGAGAATGTTTTACCCAACCAGCGTGGCCTTTTTCTCTCTAAAAGCCATATCTCTCTTGACAAAGACATTCCTGACGAGATTAAGGATGCTCTAGAAAATATCGACGTTGACTACCGAAGCGAGCTGCTAGATCGTCGGATCAAAGGCTTTGAGAATTACCCGAGGAAGCTAGGCGTAAGCGATGCCTCCGATGAGATCGATAAACGCCTGATTGAAAAAGGCTCGCTAAACGATCCTAATCTTCGAAAAGTCGTTTTCTCCTTGGCTAGTTATTTCGCAGAAGAAGTGGATGCAGATCGTAGGAAGATTTGGGAGCTTGCCCGTACCTTCTACGGCGAGAACACAATTGCCGCCATTCAGATTATCCCGAACTTAGATAAGTTCAAATGGTCTCAGTGCAATCATTGGGCGCTAAGGCGATTATGTACCGATGCCGCCGCACAGAAGAGTCTAGAGCCGCTAGCGCAGCATCTCGACACCGCCCAGGATGATGCTATTCAATACCTAGATAAGCTGATTCCTTTTGTAAAAGAACAGGGTCGTCCAGCTTTTATAGATGACTTAAAGATTTGGCCTAACCAGCACGGCGACTTCTGTGAGAAAAAAGACCTTAAAAAGGACGGGGGTATCGACTCTGAGCTAAAGGAGATCTGCAACTACCTAACGAAGAATGACTGGTACGCTAGCCTTCTATTACACCACAAGGACTTCGCGCGTACCGTAGAGCTGTTCAGCAGCCAAGAGACGGAGTTGCCTGATGCGATCGCCAAAGAGATTGACGCAGCGCTTAAAGATTATGCGGGCGATCGCCGTGACCGCAATTTTGTAGAGGCACTCAGGCTTTTGTTTCGCTGGTCTAAGCGCCAAGATAATAAGTTTCTAAAAGAGCTGCTACCCTACTTCCACAAGCACAAAGCGCAGCTATTCTTAGACATCTGTGAGAATCAAGGCATTAACGACTGCATCTTCGATCTCATGCAGGTTGATCCCGAAAAGTTAGAGGCTTTGACGAAGCTGGCGAATTCTGCTGATATATCGCAGGCAGATATCAATTGCTTTGTCGAGCGCCACGCAGACTTTAAGACATTAGAAGCGCTCAGGGTTAAAAAGGCTGAGCCTGAGTCGGCTGGCGAGATGCTGAAGCTGCTAGAAGATCTGGGCTTTGATTCTGAGTATCTAGATGCGCTTCTAACCCAGCAGGCTGCTCAGTCAGAAATTGTCACTACCAGCGTAGAACAGCGCGTTTGTCGTGTTGGCAGGCGGGTGCGGACATATCCTCAAGTCATCAGCTTTGAGGAGAGTCATGACGCCGCCGATGTGGGTTTTCAGGGCGAAGAGTTTGTTTACTGTAAGCTGCTGGCTAAGTTTGGCAGCGATCGCGTTCAGTGGATGAATGAACACGGCGAAGGGCGATTTCCCTATGACTTCAAAGTTCTAGAAGAAGGTTCAGAGGAGGTTGCCTACTATATTGACGCTAAATCAAGTCGTAGAGGCGAGCATAGTAGCGGCTCCATCTTCTTTTCAATCACGAACGCCCAGTGGGATTTCTTAAAAGAGTGCAGCAACTACTATATTGCCAAGGTTTTTCGAGCGCTCAGCGAACGCCCAAACTTGCAGCTCATCAAGATAGATCTGAGAGACGAGCTGCTCTAATGGGTGATTTCTATATAGGAGACGGCGCACAGCCTTAGCAGCCGTCTTTCAGCTCTAGTTGGCTGCGTTGAGCGACTGACAATACTCAAAGGGGAAAAGCGCTAAACTTATGACCAAATACCCGTTCCCAAATATAGACACCGCCTGTAGAGTCCGCTCTAGGCTTTAATCTGGAATAAGCAAAGCGCTATTAAAAATCTGATAGTAGTGAAGCTAATGAAAACCCCCAATCCCTTGAACATGCTAGAGCGCCAGCCGGATAAAGCTAGCGGTGCATGGGTGTTTAAAGGAACTCGCGTACCCATATCTGCTTTTTTTGAAAACCTCAAAGACGGTGCTTCGATTGATCAATTTCTGGAATGGTTTCCGGGCGTGACCAGAGCGCAGGTGGAGGCACTTTTAGACTATAAATTTGCGGCTTTAGAACAAATCGCTATCTGCTAGGTCACACAATTGATACAACCTATGGACAGGGTTGGTCAGAATTATCTAACGGGGACTTGATGATATCCTCTAGCCGCTGACTCTACGAATACAGCGCGGGCTTCCTCAGTGACTCTAGGCTACTGCAATGGGTTGCGCTAGCTTTGATCGCTACCGCCGTTAGTTCAATCAACAGTGTCACGATAGTTCGTAAGTAAATTCCATTTTTGTCAAATCTCCAGCGCTTCTGGATGGGCTGCTAGCCAGTTATCAACCGCTGAAGAGATGATGTCGTTCATACTGTCGCTGGTGTTCAGGCTAGCCAGCTTGAGCTGCCGGTAGCGAGTAACCGTGCAGTCGTAGGTAATGCGATGTGGTTTTCCTATCGGCTGAGGAGAGCCACGCCGCTGCGTCTTGCTCGCAAACTCATGATCTGTCCCAGGCGTAGCTGCGGTGGGAGCTACCGACACTTTGGATACGCTAACGTTCTCTCTTCTGATGTTTGCCTGCTTCTCTACCATGTTTTGATGTCTGTGAATTTCTGGGCGTGAGGTGATCGCTTTCCTCAAAGGGCCGGTAAGCAATCTCTTTGCCATTAGCTTAACCGTTTAGCCAGTCACCCATCAGCCGAAGTCTTGATTCCAAAAAAACCCAAAAATACTTACGAACCGCGCTCGTCTCAGACCCCTAAAGCATTTGCTAACAGCAAATCAGGCTGCTTCAGAGACTATCCAGGAATCAGATTCGACGGTGTAAAGACTACTGTCTGGCATCCTTGTTTCGCTCTCATTGCCTGAATTGCCTTGTGATTCAGATAGTGAATTAGAGATGGCGACAGTCGGAGACGTGATTTGCATGGCTAGTGGCAGTTTGCCTTTGTACTCATTGAGCCGTTTGTTACAACGAGCGATCTCCCGGTTCAGCTTAGCGACCTGCTTGCCTAAATGAATGCGCTCGCGGTATGCCGCAACCTCGTGCTTACCCACGTAGCGAATGAATACCCCAGTAGCATCAACGAGGGCGTAGTAATCATGTACCGCTTGCGTTTCAGATTTTCCTGAGAAAGCTGTTCCCCCTGACTGCTTAGTGGCGATGTACTGCCCAATCAGCGGTGGGTCACTGGCGCTGTCTATTATCTGCTGGCGCTGGCACTGTAGTTCATTTAGCTCAGTATCTAGAGCCGCGATCTTGGCGTAAAGGGTAGCAGGTTTAAGTTTAGGCACTGGCTGAGCCTTATTACGTGTTTCTGTGTTTACGTGTAGGCGTATTTTAACGTTTTTTCTGTAGACGAGACAAAAACAATATTTACTTACGAACCAGCCAGGGGTTTGGGTTTGCGCACATTCGATAGGAACCTCATAGATCTACCGAGCAGAAAACTCATTTGGAAAGGGTTGTCGGTATATGAGGTTCGTAAGTAGATTAGTGTTTTATTGCCGCCTATGCGCCTCTTAAACGGCTTCAATCAAAATGAGTCTGAGGTACTCATCACTACAAGCTTTGGCAGCGTAGCCCAAAGAAATATCTTGACCATCTGAATCGCAAAAATGGAGAACAGCAAAAAAAGCGATTACCCGAGGCCAAAGGATTACTCCAACTGAAAAGGAAATTGCTGGACTAACAAAACCTACTGAGGGAGCCGCAAATAAATAAAGTACCGACTATGTGGGAACAATTGTGATGTCCCACTTGGGCAATTGTTCAGAGCGTTGCCATTGTTGTTCGTAGAGCGCTAGCTCATCTTTGGGCACCTTTATTGTCTTCGGATAATTGCCTTCAACCAGATGAACTAACGGTTCAAATCCGTTCCAGGTCATTTTAGCGGCCCATTGCAAAGCCGATTCAATCGTATTGAGCATGGTGCCATTCCAATAATTCTCCAACGCTGCCCAGCACCGCTCGATAGGGTTGTACTTGCTGTGATAAGGCGGATAGTAAATCAACTGCACTTTCAATCCGGTCGATTGGCAAAACTGAGCCATTCGTTTTATGAACTGTGTCCG
>QBMC01000255.1 GCA_003242035.1 Nodosilinea foveolarum
GCGATCGCTCAGAGAAGGACACTTCTCTCTTCTGTTGATTCACGCAACAAAGCCGGTAGAAACACTTATTTCCATACCAATAGGTAGACAGTCTACTGGACTAGCTATGAAAAGATTTATACATACGCAGCCAAAATTTCGGATGTATTTGCACGGAAATAATCAGGAAACTCAAGTTTGCATATGGTTAGCACACAGTTGAAGAAATATTTGGTTGTTTCGGCCTCTGCGCTATCTGCGTTGGGACTAATGGGTTTGATGCCTTACGGAGCGATCGCTCAGACCAGCGGCCAGACGCAGACAGGCGTAGAAGGGAACCAAATCAATCCTGATTCTGAGAATGGGACGGGGCAAGTTGTACCCCCCCCCCGTTACGACAGAAGATATGCCGGGTATGACGGGTGAAACTAGCAATCCTGGAATGATGACCCCTGGGATGGAAGCTGGGTCAGAGGACGATGACATGAACTCTGAGGGTATGGAGGCCGACGGCGTAGAAATCGACGGCGCAGAAACCGACAGCGACCTAACCCAGCCCAGTATCACGGTGCCCAATTCAAATATGCCGTCGAATACAGTCGTCCCTTCGACTAGGACGACCCCTTCGAATATGCCTATGCCGACAAGGACTACGCCTTCAAACACGACCACGCCAACAACAACTTCACCTAGCAACTCCAACACCAACAGCCCTCGCGCTCTATGGTAGTTGAATAGAGATTGCCTGTTTGGTTGGCAGGATATTATCTAACGTTGGAAGTAGGGACTAAAAGCGTTTAAAAGCCCTCTAGTGTTGATACTAGAGGGCTTTTACATGAGACTAATCTAAAGTTCTACGATCACAGGCGTACCTAGCGCAACCATATCGAACAGTTCGCGCACGTCTTCGTCGTACATTCGAATGCAGCCGTGGGAAGCCGCTTTCCCAACAGAGTCTCGATCAGGCGTGCCGTGGAAACCGATATCGTTAGTTCCATCTGTCCAAAAAGCAATCCAGCGATCGCCCAAAGGATTCTCAGCCCCAGGTGCCATCGTCTCTCCCGTAATCGGATTTGTCCATCCTGGCTCGACCACCTGCGAAAACACCTCAAACTCGCCCGTAGGCGTCTCCCAACCCGGACGGCCGATCGCGACCGGATAACTAGTTTCAAGCACCTCGCCCCGATAGACATATACGGTACGATCGCTCAAACTCAACAACAGCTTTAACGGCTGCTCGGCGGTCTGTTGTACCTCGATAGGCTCTGAGGTAGCAGGCAGACGCTCGGCAGGGGTTCCTGACGCTCGGCGGTTAACCGCTTCTAAAAGCTCTCTTGAAGTCAACTGGGCTGAGGCACTAGTGGCTCCTATCCCCCCGATGAGCAAGCCGCCTAAGCAAGCAGTCAACGCTTTGTAGACAAATTTACGATAGCGTAGCGATTGGTAATACATAGGTAAAAGCGAGAGTCATAGCGATCTGTTGTCTATTGTAGGCGCAATCATTTTAACGCTACGGCTCCACGATTACGGAGGCTCCCATCGCGACCATGTCAAACATCTGGCGAATGTCTTCGTTGTACATCCGAACGCAGCCGTGAGAGGCCGCTGTCCCAACAGACTCGCGGTTTGGGGTGCCGTGAAAACCGATCTCGTTAGTCCCATCCGTCCAAAAACCAATCCAACGAGCGCCCAACGGCCCGTCAGATCTCCCCGGTGGGACAACTGCGCCATCAAAGGGACTGGTCCATCCCGGCTCGGTAATTTGTGAAAACACCTCGAACTCGCCGGTCGGTGTTTCCCAACCGGGCTTGCCCACTGCCACCGGAAAGCTCGCCTCTACGGTATCGCCTCGCTGGACATAAACCTTGCGATCGCTCAAATCTAGCCGCAGACTCACAGCCTGCTCGACAGCCGATTCAGCATCTTCTAACGGAATCGAGGATTCAGGCTGCGCTGTGGCCGGATCGGGCGGTATCGCAGCAGGCGGCGCTGTAAAGATCGGGTCTGCAAGGGTCGGCTCTGCCACAGGCTTTATCGGGCGATTATTCAGCCGCTCTAGAAGTTCTCTCAGCGTCAGAGGCGGTTGCTCGCGAGTGGGGGAAAGTTGAGCGATCGCACTAGTCGCGCCCAAACTAACGCCCAAACTGCCGATGAGCAGGCTCCCGAAACCAGCCTTCAACCCTCTGCGGATAAGGCTGCGATGACGAGACAGATTAAAAGACATAAGGCAACAATGGCAGCGGTGTAATAGGTGTCAAGACTGCCAAAGTAAGACAGTCTTGGCCTATTAGTGTACTCCGTATAAATATTGACTTGCGCTACAAATAGACAGTTTTAGCTACTGTCCTCTAGTGTTTATTGAGGAATACCTACAGCGTCAGGCCATTTGATGCTGGCTATTCTTCCAACCGGCTTTTGTACTCAGCTATCTTGAACCAGGAACCTGGCCCCACTTCTTTCTCAAACTCCTGAATGACCCAATCGCCCATTTTGCCGCCGCCCCGTCTGGCGCTCTCGTATAGGTAGTCTACGATTTCTAGTTGTTCATCCCAGGTAGGCCGCGCGCCAAACAGCGAGCCATAGCACCAGCTAGGATGCGGTTCGCGATCGCACTGCTCATAAAAAGCCCGATCCGCCCAAGCTGGCCCTCTTCCTTTCTTGAACGCTCGCCGCCGATGCCCGTGATATAGCTCAATCAGCGTGGGCACATCTCGAATTTGGCTAGCCTGCGACTTGGAGTAGATTTCGATCATGTCTTCTGTGTTAATGGGGCGATCGCTAATCCACTGATGCGCACAGTCCGGGCACTTCACAATAAAAGCAAGCACAATGCGACCACAGGCCGGACAGGGTTTAGTCGGGGCTGCACCGCCATCACCCGTAGAGGCATTTTTAGTCGGCAGCGAGTATTCTTCCACATCCTCAGGAAAGCCCAGTCGCTCCAAATTTCCAGCCTGATCGAGAATAATGCCGTACGCTTTCCCAGTCTGAGGCGAGATTCGCATCACGCGCCCTAGTTGCTGAAAATGCATAGCGCTAGATTTTGTCGGCCGCAGCATCAGTCCCACTTCTACGCTAGGTTCGTCAAAACCAATGCTAATCACGTTGCAGGAAGTTAGCACCAGTAACTCGCCAGTCTTCAGCGCATGATAGAGCTTCTTACGGTCCTTAATTGAGGTATTGCCGTCAACCGTATCAGCAGAGATACCGGCTTTGCGAAAGGCTTTAGCGACGTTGTTGGCATGTTCGATATCTACGCAAAAGGCGATAGTGCGCTTTTTGTGGCCAATGCGGAACCATTCTTCAACAATTTTTTCGACTAGCTCGGTGCGATCGCAAGCATTCTTCAAATCCCGCTCGTCATAGTCACCTCGAGCCGTCTTCACGTCTTCCAGATTCGCCATACTATCTCGCGGCATACTGTAGTACTTCATCGTGGCAAGATAGCCCATGTCTTGCAGCACATTAGGCACCGGAGAAGACACCAGCGTATCGAGATAGTCTCCCAGTTGTTCTTTACCTAGTCGCAGCGGCGTGGCCGTCATCACCAGATGCACCGCCTGCGGATGCGTTTTCAACATCACCTTTTTACCCACCTGGCTAAAGAGCGTGATGTGTCCCTCATCGTAAAACACCACGTCGGCGGGCCACTTCTGCCACCAGCGCCGCTTCGCCATCGTCTGAATACTGGCAATCTGAATCGGCGCGTCGCGGTTCTCTTCCCACCCTGCTTTAATAAAGCCGCACTGCAACCCAAACGCCTTCATCTTTTCGTAAGTCTGACCCACCAGCACGTCTAAATGTACCAAAAACATTAGCCTTTTACCGGCCTCTTCGGCATGGGCGCAAATCTGCCCGCTGATGATGGTTTTGCCTGCACCTGTCCCCGCGATAATCGCAATTCGCTTGTGCCCTTCGTTTAGCTCCTTGTACAAGTCGTTTACAAGCTGCACCTGATACAGGCGAAGCTTCGGCGGCTCTGGCCTAGTTTCTGGAACGGGCGGCTGATCCAGCTCAGTCTCTTCTGAAATAGGTGACGTAGATAGTGATGAGTCGGGCATAAGGCTAGGCGCACAGTTACCCGATGGGTAAGAATGTACTTATACGGTATCGTACATAGAATAAACGTAGAGGGCGATCGCTCAAACTCATAATTACACTGATCCTAGAATGCACAGTTGGTCTGCCATTAGTGGATTACCTAAATGCATTGGGTAAGGATGTAAAATATTGCCCATACTCCAGGTGGGCGACGTTCTGAGATAGTGAGGGCAGCGACATAGCGATCGCACGCCTTCCTCGGCCTGAAAATCTGGATGAATAAAAAATGGCACCATCTCCAGTATCTGATGATGATTGAAAGCAAGAGTCGCACCATTTTCATCTAGATTGCTATCAAGCAGGTAGAGATCTCTATTCTGCAATTCATCCTGTTTTTTTTTGCGTACTGGGTAATCCGCCGACAGAGAGATCATGAGTTGACACTCCCACGGCTGAAGCCAGTGGGATTCTTCTTTCAACAAGCTAACTTAC
>QBMC01000256.1 GCA_003242035.1 Nodosilinea foveolarum
GCTGCCAGTTTAGTCTAGACACACTTAAACGTATATTTAGAATGAAATAGCCCTGGTTCTATGAGGCTTTCAGCCGATATTTAATCGCTTGAGCAACGTAACAGACTTTATCTCTAAAGCGTCAATGTGCGAGGCATAGTTACGCTTGGCGTGGCTTGCTATCAAGGTTTATCTGCCCAGCAAAGCATAGAAATTTCAGAACATGAATTTAGAAAATCGACCGGCTCAGCGTGTAAAGGCTTGGATCGACTTCGAGAAAACGCTGCTTTCAAAAGTGGGCGATCTCAAGACGGTTTCAGGTATCCTTAAAAAAATTCAGATATGGACAGGCGGACAGCCGTTTTTGACCCGATTGCTATGCGACTATGTGCTAGCCGAATCGAGTGCGATCGCACGCCAAAAAGATCCCGCCATTGTCGATACCCTCGTCAGACAAAAGATCCTCGACAACTGGCAAAGAGGTGAGGCCGCCAACCACTTCAAGCAGATTCAAAAGACACTCTTAGACTATGAAGTTAGAGACTCACTGCTAATCTTATATCTTCAAACCTTGCAGAGAGATAGC
Organism: Nodosilinea foveolarum; assembly: GCA_003242035.1. GTDB lineage: Bacteria > Cyanobacteriota > Cyanobacteriia > Phormidesmidales > Phormidesmidaceae > Phormidesmis > Phormidesmis foveolarum. The sequence goes on from QBMC01000256.1 coordinate 566, forward strand.
GTTGCCCAAAATGACAGCGCCGAACAGTCGCTACTGCTGCGTACCGAGTTAATTGAAATACAAAACAACCGCTTAAGCCTAAGCAACGCCATCTATCCAGCCATTTTTGATGAAGCCTGGATTGAACGACAATTGCCAGGAATTACCCGGCCTGTTTCTATCGTCAAGGAATCTTCAGACTTGCCCGTAGCGACCAGCCTTCGATCTCGAAGAGCACGGACTTCTCCCGTACAGTCTTTTCCTAGAAAATCAATCAGCCCTTTAGCCAAAAAGCTGGCGATCGCCTGTGGGTTAGCTGCGACCGCCGTGATCGCCTTATTTTACATCCAAAAGTCAGGGAAAGAAGCCCCAGGTAACGACTCAGAGACTAGCGCGATCATAGATTCCACTGACGCTAAAGCCAATCAGAACGTTGTCCAACTCACGGTGCTAGGCGATACCTTCAGCGGCTACAGCACGTTTCGCAATGCCGACTTTCAATCCGTCCTGCAAACCGCAGGCATAGAAATCAACTACGCCGATGAATTTGACCAAACGCTGAGAGCAAAAAAGCTCAGTCAAGGCAAAGCCGACTTGATGGTGACAACGCTAGATCAGTTTTTACAGCATCAGCCCCAAGGAAAAATTGTCGGCCTACTCGACCGAACCGTTGGTGCAGACGCCGTCGTTTTAAACACCAAACAGTACGCTAATCTCACCTCTTTACTTGACTTAGAGCAGCTAGTGCAAAAAGCCAAAAGCAAAGGCGAAAAACTCAGTATTGCCTACGCTGACAATACGCCCAGCGAGTACCTAGCGCTAGTACTAGACACCCAGTTCGATACCTTCAATCTGTCCGACTTTACGCTCAAACCCGTTGCCGATGCGTCAGAAGCCTGGAGCCTGATGCAAGACCCTAAAGAGAAAGTCGCGATCGCAGTTCTCTGGGAGCCTTACGTTGCCCAAGCACGTCAACAGGGCTACAGTGTCGTTCTCTCTAGCAAAGACGCACCCAACGTCATCGTCGATGTGCTAGTCGCCTCAAACAAACTCATTCAGTCCAATCCCAACGCCATCTCGCAGCTATTAGAAAAATATTATCGCCGCATTGACGCCAATATTAGAGACGCCACTCAGCTTCAGACCCAGGTAGCCGAAGATGGAAATCTTTCAGTGGGCGATGCAGCCACTATCATCAGTGGCCTGGATTTCTTTACGGCCACCGAAGCCAAAAACTGGCTGTCCGACGGCACCTTAGCCCAGCGAATCGAATCTACGGCTGCTATTTTGACCCTATCCAACCGGCTAGAAGGAATTCCTGACGAGCCTGCCAACCTATACTCCCAGCAATTTGTAACAGAAGCTGCCAACAACACCCAGGCTCTTATTAATCTCATTGAAGTAGATAATCCAGCGCTAGCCGCTAAGCTAGCGGGCGTTAGCCCTACCGTGTTGCCCACAAATCCATCTCCTCCCAACGCAGCCAAATCAGGGTCAGATATTGGCAACTTTCAAGTTCGAGGGCAGGTCAGCTTTAATCGAGACTCGGCGCAGCTAACCGCAGAAGGCCAAAAAACCCTTGTCCAGCTAGCTGGAGAACTAGAAACCTTCAACGCAGAAACCATCCAAGTTCGTGTAATTGGCCACACCTCTCGCAGCGGCGATGCCCAAATGAATCAGGAACTAAGCCAAGAGCGAGCCGCCATCGTCGCAGAGCAGCTACGAGCAGCCGGGGTCAAACTCAACGTTCTATCCGAAGGCAAAGGCTTTAGCAAACCGCTACCCAACAGGCCGCCCGCAGCCCCCGAAAACCAAAGAACCGAGATCCGCTTAGTTAGGATCGAACCGTAGGAGATCAAAGCTAGAGACTAAAACCACTACACGCTCTCTGTCGCTTTTCCTAGCGCCCACTGAGTAAGCTGTGGCAATAGACGGTTTAGCTCTGTTGCGATCGCCGCAGGCCCCACAATGGTCTCGGCCTGCCGCTTTTGCACCATTGTCCACACGGCCGCTGCAATATCCTCTGGCTGGCTGACCCAGCGATCGCCTAGCATTTTACTCATTTGCTGACGCCGCCCGGTTGCCTCATCTTCGTTTTTGCCTCTAAACATAGCCCGTTCCATAAAGTCGCTATTGATCACACCTGGGTGCACAATTCCCACGTGGATTCCCTGTGGCGATAGCTCCAACCGTAGCGATTCGGTCAGTCCGGTTAGCGCATACTTACTGGTGCAGTAGGCCGTCATCTGAGGCAGCGGCATTTTGCCTCCAAAAGACCCCACGTTGACAATAGATCCTTGCCCTCGCGACAACATTGCTGGCAAAGCTGCGTGGATGGTATGAATACAGCCCCAAAGATTGGTATCTAGAATTTGTCGCCAGTCTTCCAAGCTAGTGTTTGCCATTGGCCCGGTTAAACAAATACCTGCATTGTTAATCAGCGCATCTATTTGGCCAAACTTGTCTAGAGATTGCGAGATTAGAGCATTTACCTGCTCGGCCTTGCCGACGTCGGTAGGAACAGCCAGCGCCTTTTGACCATAATTTTGAATTTGATCGGCCACTTGGTTGAGGCGATCGCCTGCTCGAGCCGCTACCGTCACATCCCAACCCTGCGCCGCAAACTTCAGAGCCGTCGCCTTTCCAGCACCTTGAGAGCCACCCGTAATCAAAACATGTAGAGCCATCGCCAAAACCATCCTTGTTAAAAAACTCTCTTATCTCAGCACGTTCTTTCGAATATGCGATCTATTCTTCGTCTTCCAAAATACCTTCGCCCTTCACAAACCAGGAGACGCCAAAGGCAACAACCGCAATGGATTCGAGCCAGAACACCGGATTGAGATCGGCGAAAGCAGCGGTTAGCGTGTCGGGTAGAACACCGAGTAGGGCGATCGCAATCAAAGCCCAAACAATCAAATAACCACAAACTCGATACACCTGATTTCGCTGTAGTTTTTGCCGGGTAGCGGGTTTAGTCGAATCGCTTTTGGTAAATAAAAATAGAGAGAAATAAGCCAGCGTCGCAAAGTACAAAGTTGCGAACAGCACATGAACCTTCCCAATTATCGAGGCTACCGTTGTGGGATCTGCTGGTGTGGTTGGAAACAGGGCCGTCCCAATCACGCAGATCGCCGCTATATTCCCAGCCAAATCGTCTTTCTTCCCATAGCCCCTATAAGAAAAGAGAAAAACGCCCATCGCAAACAGCGTACCGACAAAAACATCGCCCATGCCAGTGTAATAGTAGTCGCTAACCGTCTTTTGTAGGCCAGTTCTAAATATCAGCCCCCCGCCAATTGCCAGCACAAAAGGCAACGCCATACCCAAACACCCGATGGCTTTGCGCAGCATTAAATAAGAGACCACCAGACGATTGTTGCCGAAGGGATTGCCGGAGGAGCTACCGGAAGGTCTATTAGTCATGGGGTTACCTAATGCGATGATTACTCAGCGGGCGTACTCATTATTGCAGCAGCGACTACTCACGGCGTAATCCTTTTGAGCGAGTAAAGATGCCGTTGGCGATCGCCACACTCAACAGCACCAGCAGACCACCGCCCAGCATCGAAACCGTCACCGCCTCGCCCAGTAGCAAAGCGGCCCAGGAGATCGCAAACACCGGCACCAAATAAGTCACCGTCAGCACCCGAGTAGAGCCAATGCTTTGCAGCAGGCGGAAAAATAGCATATAGGCCAGCGCCGTAGAAAACCCAGCTAAGCAAACCACTGAAACCACCGCCGCCAAAGAAGGCGTCTGAGTTGGCACCGTAAAGGGCAGTGCGGGTAGTAGCAAAATGGCTCCTCCCATTTGACTGCCTGCGGCGATCGCCAACGGCCGCACACCACCTAAAGCTCTCTCCGCATACGGAGACGAAATGGCATACATCAGCGACGCCAACAGCCCCGCCCCCACCGCCAGTAAAAAAGCCGAGGAAATTGTCGCCTTTAGCCCCAC
>QBMC01000257.1 GCA_003242035.1 Nodosilinea foveolarum
GGGCAAGGCGATCGCTCACTATCTGATTATCTTGATATCGGCGGAAAATTTGCTTGCGTCCAGGATAGGTTAGTTTGCCGCTCGATTCTTTCATTACGGGGATGCTGTCGATGTCTACTAGCTTATAGACGCCGTTGACCGGAGCGCCCGTTACCAGCTTGGTGCCGAGTCCATAGCCATCTATGCAGGCGTTTTCGCGGCGCAGTTGCTCAATGGCGTATTCGTCGAGGTCGCCGCTGGCAAAGATGGGCGTGTTGGGAAGGTGCGATCGCACAGCCTTAGAATCAGCGACTAAATTACCTGAGTCAATTCGAACGCCCTGAAGGGCCATGCCTGCCTTGACCTGTTCGCCTAGTCTTTCGGCGGCGGCTACGGTGTCGTAGGTATCTATAAGGAGTGGTGCACCTGGAAAATAGCGATGAAAGGCGGCAAAACTTTCATCTTCGCTGCCTTCTAAGGCCGAGATCGCCATCACTAGTGCATGAGCCATGGTGCCGACGGGTTTATGACCTAGCTTGAGGGCCGCGAGTACGTTCGAGGTGGCGTCGAGTCCGCCAGCGATCGCAGCTCTAGCAGCCCACAGTGAACCCTGAGGACTAAAGGCTCGCCTGGTGCCAAACTCGTACAGCTTGGCGTCTGGCCCTGCTGCCTGTCGCAACCTCGCGGCTTTAGTTCCAATTAGAGTCTGATAGTTCAGCGTATTGAGTAAATAAGTTTCAACGAGCTGTGCCTGCCATAGAGGAGCCTCTACGCGCAGCATTGGCTCATTGGCAAAAATAGCGGTGCCTTCGGGTACAGCCCACACGTCGCCTTCAAACAGAAAGTTTTCTAGCAGTCTCCAAAAGCTGTCTGTTGCATGGCTAAAAATTCCTGTCTGTTGCAAATGCAAGATGTGCTCTGGCCTAAAGCAGATGCTCTCTAAGTACTCCAGGGCTTGCTCTAGGCCCATCGCAATTAGATAGCCGTAGCCCGCTGGTAGCTTGCGGGTAAATAGCTCAAAGCTGGCCGTTTTGGTATGTATTGCCTCGCCGGTATAGCAGGCCGACATGGTGAGCTGATACAGATCCGTTAGCAATCCATATTCTTCGGGATTAACAGCTAAGGGATGGCCAAACCAAGACTCCATTTCATCCTGAGAATATCCCAGAAGGGTGTCAGTACGAGAAGAACCACTGTGAAAGGAGATTATTTGAGTCATAGCGTTAATAACGCACCTGTAGAACTTTGACGAGCGAACAAAACATAAAAGGACCGCACCCTTACTCAATAACTTATGGTTATATTAACCATAATACGAGAATGTGGCTACCCCTTTTTGACATTATCTTAGATGAAATAGATGAGCGTCAAATAAAAGATCCTAGAGAGAAAATTCATTTTCGATGTCTACAATCGTTTTATACAGGACGTTATAGCATTGTGGTTTTAGAAGGAAACGACTGACTAAGACTGTTCGATGTTTATTGTAGAGCGTGTCTATTTGGTGAATAGAACCAAAAAGAAGCGATTGATACAGAAGCGCTTTTTGGAAAGTGAGCAGCGCAAAAGAGCGCTAAAGTAGGGTGTTAGCTTTGAACCCAAGCTTTGAACTCTATGAAACCTGTCTCTAGCGACTCGTTAGAAGCCAATGCCGAATCTACCTGGATGACCGTCGTACGCTTACTGCGCTGGGACAAGCCCGCTGGCCGACTAATTTTGATGGTGCCAGCTCTGTGGGCAGTAGTGTTAGCCACGCTGTCCAATCATTTAGCGGGCGAGACAGCCAGACGCTTTCCTGAGTGGCCTTTGCTAGGGGTGATTGTGCTAGGGACGCTGGCCACGAGCGCGGGTGGATGCGTGGTGAACGATCTGTGGGACAGAGATATTGATACCCAGGTGGAGCGGACGCGCAATCGGCCTTTGGCAGCAAAGGCGCTGTCGGTGAAAGTGGGAATTGGGGTGGCGGCGGTGGCTTTTTTCTGTGCCTGGGGGCTGTCGTTCTATCTCAAGCCGCTGAGCTTTTGGCTTTGTGTAGCAGCAGTGCCGGTGATTGTGCTGTATCCACTGGCGAAGCGGGTTTTTCCGGTGCCTCAGCTAGTGCTGTCGATTGCCTGGGGCTTTGCGGTGCTGATTAGCTGGAGCGCGGTGACGGGTTCGCTGGCTTTTGCGACTTGGCTGCTGTGGGCCGCAACCGTGCTATGGACACTGGGGTTCGATACGGTGTACGCCATTCCCGACCGCGATTTTGACCGGAAGCTGGGGATCAATTCTAGTGCGCTGTTTTTTGGAGCGCGATCGCCCCAGGCAGTCGGTCTGTTCTTTCTAGGCGCAACGCTCATGCTAGCTTGGCTAGGAATAGTATTGCCATTAGGACTGTTCTACTGGCTTTCTGTTATCGTCGCCGCGCTCTTTTGGGGGCGGCAATACCGTCAGCTTTCTCACCGAGTCGCCTCGCCCAAAGTATACGGCAACATTTTTCGCCAAAACGTCACCATCGGCTTCATCTTGCTACTAGGCATGACAGTCTCCAGCCTAACTGCCTCTCCTCTCATCTAGAACTCAACCAAAGATCACTCCTAATACAACTCATCACTCATCACTCATCACTCATCACTCATCACTCATCACTCATCACTTAAGACATGTGGCTCTTTTTCGCTTCGCTAACGGCTGTATTCGAAGCTTGCAAAGACGCGACAGGCAAGCAAAGCCTTAAAAGCCTAGATGAATATTCGGTGCTGTTCAGCTTCATGGCCGTGGGCGTTGTGTTGCTGCTGCCGGTGCTGTTGATTACCGGCATTCCTCCGATTCAGCCAGGTTATTGGCTGGCCGTTTTAGTCGGCGGCGGATTGAACATTCTGGCGTTTACGCTGTATGTGCGGGCGCTGAAGCTGGCCGATTTGTCGCTGACGGTTCCTTTGGTGATGCTGACGCCGCTTTTTTTGCTGGTAACTTCGCCGCTGATTGTGCAAGAGTGGCCGACTCGGGCGGATGCGGTAGGCGTGGTGCTGTTGGTGGTTGGCTCCTATGTGCTAAACATTCAATCGTCAGCGGATAAGACTAATTTCTGGTCACCGCTGCGAGCGATGGCTCAAAATCCGGGTAGTCGGCTAATGCTTTGCGTAGCCTTTATTTGGAGCATTACGTCTAACTTCGACAAAATCGGCGTGGTGAATTCTTCGCCGCTGGGCTGGGCGGTGACGCTATTCTCAGTCATTGCGGGCGGTACGTTGCCTTTTGTGCTGCGCCGGGGACGAGGGTTTGCGCCTTTGTTTGAGCAGTGGAAGCTGTTGACGGTGACGGGTGGGTTTAATGCCTTGGCGATCGCCTTCCAAATGCTGGCGCTAACGATGGCTCCAGTGGCGCAAGTCATTGCCGTTAAGCGGATGAGTACGCTGCTGTCAGTGGCGTTTGGGCATTTCTTTTTTGGCGAGAAGGGGATGCGATCGCGCTTACTCGGGGCCGCGATCATGGTCAGCGGCGTGGTAATTATGTCTATTCGCTAGGAGCGGACGGCAGCTTAACCATAAATTTGTAGAAATTAGCAATTTATAACGTTTAATTTTTGAGATTGCTCGATCCATTTTCGAATTCGCTATAAGATGGAAAAGCAGAAATCGATATCGGTTACAGGTTTGCTTTTCAGTGTCACAGGGTTTCCCTTGATTTTTACAGGCTTCCGTCCGACTTATCCTTCTCAATACCCTGTTTAATTTTTGGAGACTACTTACATGGGCGTTTATATAGGAAACCTTTCCTATGACGTGACAGAAGCAGACCTTAACAACGTCTTTGCCGAGTACGGCACTGTCAAGCGCGTCACCCTACCCACTGATCGTGAAACGGGCCGCGTGCGCGGTTTCGCGTTCGTAGACCTCGGCAGCGACGACGAAGAGCAAGCCTCCATCGACGCTTTGGACGGCGCTGAATGGATGGGCCGCGACCTTCGCGTCAACAAAGCCAAGCCGCGTGAAAACCGTCGCTAAGCTTTAAGCCGCGAGCTTTTAACGAAGTTCGTAATAATTGAATAAACGAAAGCCTTAGATTTTTAATAGTCTAGGGCTTTTTCTATGAAATAGACTGTATCTAGCACCGAAAGAAATTTAGCGAAGGAGTTTCACAGCTTTGTCCGGCATAGATCCCAACATAAAGCATCCGATGGAAGGGTTTCCGCAGGTTTGCTTTATTAAGAACACTATCTCGAATCCGAATATTGTGGTTGGCGACTATACCTACTATGACGACCTTGAAGATTCAGAAGACTTTGAGCGCAATGTTCTGTATCACTTTCCTTTTATTGGCGATCGCCTCATTATCGGTAAGTTTTGCGCAATCGCTCAAGGCACAAAATTCATCATGAATGGCGCGAATCATCGAATGACCGGGTTTTCTACCTATCCGTTCAATATTTTTGGTCATGGCTGGGAAAAAGTCTCGCCTGAAGCCGGTGAACTTCCCTATAGAACCTATTTGGGATCTTTAGATATTGGCTGCAAGCCTTTTGACCATTAGC
>QBMC01000258.1 GCA_003242035.1 Nodosilinea foveolarum
TGTAGCTCGCCCGCAGCAATCATAAAATCGTATACTATTTAATCCTCGTTCCTAACTGATTTTGCTCGAAGCTAATGTCTCGTTTCACTTCAATACTTTTCATTTTCACTTCCAATTCCCGATTCACTTTGTCGAGATGGCCTCGAATCGCAGGAAGGATTTTAGTTTTTCCAGTTGCCTCAAATCTCTCTATGCGAGCCGTTAGCTCCTCTTGTTTTCGCTCGGCAAAGGCAGTAGCGCTTCTCTCTTGAACATTACAGCGATTTTCATTGTCGATAAAGAAGTCATCAAACGCCTTGCCAGAGGTCTCTTCGATGTACTCGTTACACTGCTGCTGCCGTACTATAGTCTGGTTCATGTCGGTCACAAAATTTTGCGCATTGGGCTTCAGATTTCCCCGCTGCATCAGCTTAGCTAAAACAGCTTCAGAGGCTTGATCGCTCACCCATTCGCCATCACGAATGCGAATAATTTTGTAAGCAATTTGGCTCTCTGTTTTGAGTCCGCTAAATGTCCAGAGATAGACAGAGTAAGCGTATTGGCCAACAGGCAAATCAACAGTTTGGCTATCGGTACGAATAGCTGAAACAGGGTGGAGTTTTTGGGCGGCGGTGGCATAGCGATCGCGTATCCACAAAATCAGCGGATGCGTAGGGTCTAGCAGCTCATTACGCTTGCCCATGCTGCCCGAAATCTTAGGATCAAAAAAGCAGCTCACCGGAGCGCTCGACTTATGGAGCTGAGTAGGCGTAGCGCAGCGGCTCTGAGTAATAAAAAACTGTAGGTCTACCTTAGCTTTTTCTGAAAGCGAAATATCAAACAGCTCCGCTTCCTCAGCGCTCGCTTTCATTCTTCCTTTCGTCTGAGGCGCGATCACAGTCCCTGGATAATATCGAGAAAAGCAGTCTGCCACAAAAGCCTGTATTTCGTCTGGCTGAAGCCACCGGCCCTGAGTTTTACTTTCTCGAATCGCTTCTAAAATATGATCTGAAAAAGCCAACATGTTGACGGCTTCGTCCTCTAGCTCGTCTTGCAGCAGGCGCTGATTCTCCAATGCCTTAGCCGTCTGCTCTATCCGCTGTTGTGCTTCGTATGGCGTTAGCTGCTCAGCAAAAAGCTCCACCAGCAGCTTCTCCGTCATATCACCCAAAATATTTTCGATATCGCCAACGCTTTCTTTAAAAATATTAATTCGTTTATACAAGCGATCTAGTATCTCCGCTTCGATGGTGTCTTTTATGCTGAAGTTTATAATCGAGATGCGGTCGGCTTTTTGATTGAGTCGATCCAAGCGACCAATACGTTGTTCTACCCGCATTGGATTCCAAGGCAAATCGTAGTTTACTAAAAATCGACAGTGCTGAAGGTCGATGCCTTCGCTGCCCACTTCGGAAGATAGCAGCACCGAAGGACCATCATCTCGGCGAAACTGATTGACAACGTCCCATTTGCCATCGCCCATATCACCCATGATTAGTCCCGTTGAGATATTGTCATCAGCTAGCCGACGACTCAAATACTTCAGCGTCCCTCGGAAGTAGGCAAAGATAACAAATTTTTCCTTTGGGTTTTCGCTCAGCCTTTCCGCTAAAAATCCTTTCAGCGCTTTATATTTCGTATCTTCTTCTTCAAGTGTTTTGATGTTGATTTTAGAGAGAGAGATAACCGGTGCGATCGCCGCTTCTAGCTGATTTTCTTTGAGCCGAGTCGCAATGCCCACGTCCTCCCATAAAGATTCCTCAACGAGCGAACTCAAGCTGCCGTCTGTTCTCCAAGCTTCCAACGCAGCGACCATGCAGCTAGCCATTTGCCGCTGTCTAGAGATCAAGCTAAACAAAGGAACGCCTTTCTTCCCCTTAGTTTGTTCTCTAACCCGTTCTGTCACCTCATCGTAGAACTTTCGCTCTATCGGCGAAAAACGAACCGTTAGCGTTTGGGCATCTCGGTTGACCCGATTGGTCAATACATCACGCTTCCGGGAGCGAGTAATGTATTGGCTTAGCAAAGACGCCTTCTCCAGCTTGTAACCTAATTCTATTCTGTCAGACGCCTTCAGTCCGGGCGCTGCCTCTATAGTGGCTTTAATCTGAGCGAGCAACTGACTGTTGGCAAAGTAGCTAGATTTCGTGGCTTTGTTGATCTCCTTTCTAGCTTTATCTATTTCTGTAGGGTCAGCCCATAGATACTTGAGCGCATTGACAACCGGCTGATTAGCATTCAGCATATTTCTAAAAATATCTTCGTTAAAGAAATCGTCCGGGCTAATCAGGCGTAATAGCTGATAAAGGTTTTTGCTGTCTATTTGGACGGGTGTTGCCGTGAGTAAAAGCAGGTGTCGGGAGGCATCTCTAATCAGTTGACCGATGCGATTGCTTGCAGTTGTTGCGTTTCGCAGATAGTGCGCTTCGTCAATAATAGCCAGATCGAACAGGTTGAATTCTTCGCTAGCAGGATTGGCGTCTAGCAATCGGGCAAATTCGGCGCGGGCGTTGGTAGCGCTTTGATCTTCCCAGTTACCGCTAGGTCGCAGTCCTTCTAGGCTAGCAATACAGACGAAGGTATGGTTGCGCTGGCTTTCGAGCGATCGCTTTGCCCGATTAAGCAGTTCTGTCGCATCAACCATATCAGCAAAGATATTAAACCGCTGGGCCAGATCGTCCTGCCACTTTTGCCGCAGCATAGCAGGACAAACAATCAGCAAACGACGAGCCTCTTCACGGGTTTGAAGTTCTTTCCAGATGTACATAGCTTCGATGGTTTTACCCAGACCCACTTCATCCGCGATCAGAATACGACCCACCGGAGAGTTTAAAAACTTGAGAACAGGCTTAAACTGGTGCGCGTAAAAGTCTGTTTGGCTAGACTCCATGCTGTAGAAAACGTTGGTGAGCTGACCCTTAATTTTTTCATAGGTGAGAATGCGGCGCAGATCATCGGGGCCACCAAATCTGCCTTGCCTGATGAGTTCTTCAATACTTTCTTCGCTGTTACACAGCTCTAAAAGATTTTGAGGCTTATAGATTTTCTCGGTGGGGCCAAACTGAATTTCGACCAGGGTACGAGTACCCGCTCGTTTGACCTTGCCCGTCGTCGTGCCACGTCTGCCCGGATTAGCTTTTATCCGAACTTCTTGACCAGGCGTTTCTGGATTCCAGAAATCTACGTTTGAAAGATTTCCGTTTGAGGCTGACGCGTTCTGAATCATGGCACTACATCATGTCCCTGGTATCTTCGTACTTGGGAACATCACCGCTCTCTGTTTCTAAATATGAATCTACCGCCTCAACCTGACTAGGCAGCTTAATGTCTGGCCTTTCCCAGTTGGGAATGCACAAACCATAAGCTACGGCAAAGCGATTGAAGTCTTTAGGATCGAGACCATTAATCTCTAGTGATTTGGGAGGCGGAATTTGTTTTATTTGGTAAGGAGGAATGCCAGCGCTACCTTGCTTAAAGTCGCTATGAGTAGATTCAATGGTGTTTTGAAAAAAAGCTGTGTTGCCACCACCGCCACCAATAAACACTTTCAAAGTCTCTCCAATATCGTCACTCGCGGAGCTACGCCGAGCGCCATAGTGCTTATCCTTTCCATCAATTACTACCGTAGCGACTAACGACTGAACGTTACGACGAATTTTGCTCTGCTGCATTTGTCTACTCAGCTCATCATTAGCTTCGTTAGACAGCGCTTGTCTAATGTCTTGAGGGCGGCTATTGAGTTCATCTGCGGCTTGCTGCGTAAAAGCGGTAACGCCCAGCGGTTCTACTTTACCCGAGTAAAAGTCTACTTGCAGGTCACCTTCGCCGCTTCTAAAGAACCGAAAAGAGGCTCCGTCGAGGGTGCCATCTCCAACATCAAAGAAAGTATAGAAACCGTTCTGAGCCTCGCGCGAGCTAAGGAATGACCAAACAGCCGCCGCGATTTCTGGCGTGGTATAGCAGTCTAGCGCGGTTGTAAGATTGCGCGCTTTCCAATCCTGCAAATGCTGAATTAATCGGTTGAGGCGGAGGAGCGTAAGGTTTGTTTTTTGAATAGGAGTGTATTTGAGTAGCCAAGCCAGCTCTAGCACCTTTTCAAATCGTACTAGAACCTTCGAGTCGGCATACTCTACCGGAACACCGACGTTAATACTCCACCGAACGGTTTGCCCCGCGAACAAATCGGGGCGGTGAGTGGTAATCCATTGTTGCGATCGCTCAATCACCTGGGCCAAATAGTAAGCGCAGCAGCTTTCAACGGTTAACTCGTCATCCAGCTCAGAAATCCGCTCTAGCCGCCACTGCCCTTCACCCACATCTAAATGTGCCAACCGCATTTTGATAAAATCAATCGTTTTTTGAATAGGGGCTTGGCTCTTCTCCCATTCGGCTGTAGTCAGTCCACTTAAGAGCGTCCCGTCTTCTAAAATAGCGAGCTTAGGGAAGCGCTTACAAATAGAGTACCCGCTATAATAGATGGGGATCTAGCATGAT
>QBMC01000259.1 GCA_003242035.1 Nodosilinea foveolarum
TTGTCAGTTTGGACTAGATACGCTCAAACGTATCTTTAAAATGAAATAGCCCTGACCAGGGATCACTTCTCCTTGTTCAGTGCGTTCGTCGTCTTCGGCTAAATAAATGAATTGGAATTTTTCACAAACTGATGATTCAAACTCAGCGGCTAGTTTGTGTTCGGCACCCTCATAGATAACAGGTGCGACGATGAATATTTTCTCTGGGTTGATAGTCTGAATGAGATCGTTAAGGTTGGTTTTTACGACACAACCACCAGAGATAATAGATTTGACGATGACTAAGTGGTTGACCTTGCTGTTTGCAGGCTCTGTATATTTTCTGATGATGGGCGAGGCTTGTATTCCATTTACACCGAAGGGTGAGAATCTTTCGTTCCAAAAGCAGGCGAGTGAGACGGACTGAAGATGCCGCTCCAATGGGATCAGCATACCTTTGGCTAGGTAGTCGGCATCTTCGACGGTGCAGGCAAGGTATAGAGTAGATGTGCTATCTGAAATTTTTGAAGAAACGACTTCGCCAAGGCGTTCTCCTAGTAGGGTCATTGCGTCTTTGTAAGCGTCTGGCGCGGTGGTTTTATCTGCTAGCCGATTTAGCTGCGATCGCGAAAGGTCTGTATTGAAGTCGGAGTATATCCTTGTCATAGCAAGACCTCGAAGGCTTCAAAGGTTTAGTCGGCTGCTTATAAGAGGCGCTTTAAGCAGCATTATGAGACAGGACGTAATTTAAAGGCTACCAAACAATTTTACAGTCATACGATTGAAAGGCTGAGTCGCGGGTAACGATAGTAATGACTTCAATTCGGCTCTGGGCAATGATTAGCCGATCAAAAGGATCTCTATGGTGTTGAGGAAGCTGCTCTAGCTCTAGAATGTGGGCTACGGTAATGGGTAGAAGCGTAATGCCGTTGGATTGATGGCGGCTTACCATTTCGGCTAGTGGCATATTCAGGTGCAGTTTTCCTAACTGCGATTTGATCTGAATTTCCCAGAGGGAGACTAAGCTTAGGAGAAGGTCGGAGCGCTGTAGTAGGTCAAGCGTGGCGGCAGGGATAAGGTTTGGTTCTCTGTCCCACCAGATAAATGTGTGAGTATCAAGCAGTAGTTTCATTTTCTCCTAGCCAGAATGAATCTGGCAGTGGGGCATCAAAGTCTTCTGCCATCCAATAGGGAATGTCTTTGTGTAGGCCGGGTACGGGAGGATGGGTGGCGATGGGGCTGTGCTGGCTGCGGAGGAATGCAGCGAAGTTGAGGACTTCTTGCTGTTGCTGGGGCGTTAATGATCGCACTTCTGCTATTAATGCTTGCTCAATGCTCATAGTGCTTGCCTCCGTGGATGATGTTGAAATCGTTGATCTGTGCTGTGGTTATTTTAGCAGCGCTAGATGTTGATCGCTTTTGACATCTTTAAGGTCGCCCGCTTCGGTTTGGCTAGATGTTCGCTAAGGTGGCGTTGAGTAGAGCGGTTTGGGTTTGGGTGGATTTGTCGATTTGTTGTTCTAGTTGATCGCAGAGGGTCATGAGTTGATCGACTTTGGCGACGATGCGGTGTTGTTCAGGAAGAGGTGGGAGAGGATATAGAAAAAGCTGTATTGACTTCACGCCTACATTGGCTTGTGTCGTTGTCTTCTTGTAGCGTTCAATCTCGTTACGGACTAACCGAGATATCGAATAATAGTAAGAGTATTTGGGGTCGATATATTTTCTTAGGTTTTTAACAATGGCACAGGAATAAGAGGCTAGAAAATCTATATCTGTTAAAACGAATCGATTGACTCCAAGAGTGCCGTATCTTGGGAAAATGACATCGAATCTCTCGGGCCGTATCTTTAAACTCAGTCTCTTGAAGTCTTGAATAGATATTTTTTTAGCTTTTTGAAAGTTTATTTCATTCTCACCAAAGAAATCTCTAGGAGAGACATAAGGTATTCCTTCATCAGCTTCGGCAGGCATTTTATGATCGATATCGCCGATCTGCAATGCAATATCGTTCCACCGGCACCACTTCCAGCTTAAAGGCAGCTCGTAAGGAATTTCTGATAGCTCAACCTCTGGCAGTTGTTTTTGCGCCTTAAGCTTCTTCTCTTTTATCAATATTTGCTTCTTTTCTTTGATCTCTTTCAAGAGTTTGCAAGCAGGTAGATCGTTTAGATCTTGCGGCACAAGCTTACCCATAACGGCGAGCTGAAGGATGGCTTTGCGTAGTTCGGTGACGTTTTCTTTGACTGAGTAGAGTTCGTTGAAGTGTTGGGTGATGAACTGCCAGGATTGGGTGAAGGTGTCGGGGTCTTTGGCGGTGAGGAGGCGATCGCACGCCACTTTATGAACGGTGATTTGGAGGCGATCGCGCGCTACCCTGAGTTTTTCTAGCTCGTCACAGCGGGCCATAAGCTGATCGATTTTGGCAACGATGCGGTGTTGTTCAGCAAGGGGCGGTAGCGCTATGCACAACTGCTTCAATTTATTCTGCGATACGTTCACCTGACTGTCTGCCATACCCGACTTCATTCTTTCAATCTGCTCAGATCCATATCCCGTATTTAGGTACAAAGCACAGTAGTCAGAAAAAATGAAATCTCCAAAAATCTTGAATCGAATAATTTTGTCAGAAAGCATCAGACGAGGACGAACTGACTTTGCTACGCAACAAATGCCAACACGATTTCTCGGCCCAGCTCTTGTAATGAGAATGTCGCCTTCGGTTACTTCTGAATTAATCCTTGGTTTTAGTTTTTTCGGAAGAGCTTTGTTTTCGTGGGGCCAAAATTGCAATGGCTGAACAGACGTAGTTTTCAGTACACCCCACTCTTGAAGAGCCGCAGGAATAGTCTCGCATTTAGGACTCCAGCCAGCATCCATTTGTGAAATTGCGTTACCTAGCCGAATCCATTCCCATCCCTTCGGTACTTTATAGGGAAGATCTTCTATATTAGGCTTAGCAAATTCTCTCGGTTGCTTAGATTTGTCGTAAGGATTCAGGTTTTTTTAAGAGGATAAATGGTGCAATCACGCTAGCCTCAAGTAATGAGTTCATCCAATGTCCAGCACTCCCTATCGAAAGCACTGCTATCGCCTCTGATGCCAGAGGTTCTGATTGAAATAATATTGCAACAACAGTCGGTTTTAGCCGAGCAACAGACAGCGATAGAGACGCTTAAAGTTGAGGTTGCCCGTTTGAAAGAGCAGTTGGGCACAGACAGTAAGACAAGCTCAAAACCGCCCTCAACGGACTTATTGAAGAAGTCAGAAGAAAAAGGTGAACCAGCCTCGTCTAAAGGGACAGGTCGAAAACCGGGAGGCCAGCCAGGGCATGTGGGCAAAACTCGCAAAGGATTTAGCCGCATTGACCGAGTCGAAGTATTGCGCCCGCAAACGTGCCCGAGTTGTGGCAGTGCCGCGTTTGAGTCAGTGCCCGTCTATCAACGAAATCATCAGGTGGCGCGTCTAGTCGCTCGACCGATAGAAATCGTGCGCTACGAACAGCATCATTGTCGTTGCCCCTGCGGTGGTGTGGTTAGCGCGGGGTGGCCCTCAGATGTATTGCCAACCCAAGACCTGAGCCTTGGATTACAGTCGCTATTGGGCTGGTTGGGCAACTATGGCCACCTGTCCTATGGCAAACAGCAAGAATTTCTGCAAGAACTGGGCGATATCGAGATTGGCTTAGGCACCCTACACGCGACGAATGAGCGGGTGGCCAATGCCATTATTCAACCGGTTGACCGGCTTTGGCAATGGGCCAGAGGTCAAAAGCATGTACAAGTCGATGAAACCCCTTGGGTCGTTAAGGGTGTGAAAGAGTGGCTATGGGTGGCGGGTGCAGAGATGTTTTGTTTGTTCCATGCGGCTGATACGCGCTCGCGTGATGAACTCAAAGCGATGCTGGGGGAGTCCTTTGACGGGGTGCTCAGCTCGGATGATTTCAGCGTCTACAACGGTTATGACGTCACGGCCCAGCAGAAGTGTTTGGCCCATCTAAGACGGCATTTCAAGCGTTTAGAACAGAAAGCCCTCGGTCGCAATCAGAAAATGGCGAAGGTCTTTTTGAAACTGATTGATGAGGCATTTCGGTATCACCGTCAATGGCGAGAGCAGCGCGACCATACGGTTTATAACGACTGGGCTGGCAGGTTCAAAAAACGGCTGGCTGCTGCTCTTAAACGCTGGTCGGGAAAAGTCGAAGATACGGCCCTGACCCTACTGAGTTCTCTCAAAGCCAAGGCCGAACAGTGGTGGTATTTCCTCGACCATCCGGAAATTCCCCCTGACAACAATTTGGCGGAACGACTCATTCGATTGGCGGTGACCAAGCGTAAAATTTCGGGGGGTTCGCGCTCTATGATGCGCTTTGCGCAAACCGCTGATTTACT
The DNA here is from genome assembly GCA_003242035.1 of Nodosilinea foveolarum. Lineage (GTDB taxonomy): Bacteria > Cyanobacteriota > Cyanobacteriia > Phormidesmidales > Phormidesmidaceae > Phormidesmis > Phormidesmis foveolarum. Next base: position 4,371 of record QBMC01000259.1, read on the forward strand.
TTCCGTTATCCAAACATGTCGGCGGCAGGGGCGCTCTGCGATGGCGTTCTTCAAGCAAGCTCTGATGGCTCAACATGACAAGTTGCCCGATGCTCCTTCTTTAATTCCTCTAGCTACGACCTGAATCCTTACCTTCGAGCGGGTTACCCTATCGTCACGATTTCTAATCAGCAGCGGCTTGCCTATATTGAGGCACTGGTTCAAGCTCAGCAACCGGAAGGCGACTTGAGCTATTTATGCGATCTTGTTTGCAAGGCCGTTAGCGATGCGCTGATAGAAACATTGTCTGTTGTCGCTAGCGCTGCTGATAGCAAAGGAAAAGGACTCCCCTTCTATCAAGATATTCTCACGTTTTTAGAGGCTTAGCGCTAGTTGCCTTCTTGTAAGGCACTTGTCTGCTCGCGATGGCGGTTCTTAGCAGCCTCCTCACGCAAAAAATTGCCCGCTAGTCCTTGTTGAAGTTGCTGCCTAAGCATTTGACGATTTGGGTCTTCACGGTCTTGGTCTGGCAGCTTGTGGTGTAAGTCGCTGATCGAGATCTATTTGAGCGTTAGTCGATTTTAGAGGAGTCGCATCAAGATCTATTTAAGCGTTTGGCCGTTTGGGAGAAGTAGCATCGAGATCTGGAGGAGTTGAATCGAGATTTAGAGAAGTAGCATCACGATCTGTTTGAGCGTTAAGCCGTTTGAGAGGAGTTGAATCAAGATCTACTAAAGCGTTATGCGGTTTAGGGAAAGCGTCATCGAGATCTTTTCAGATTTCTATCAGCCTAGCTCAGATACTGCTCTGCAAAGTTTTGTGGGGTTAAGCAGACAAACTCCTTTGTCTCCGTAACTACCGCTCGAATTAGCCCGTGGTTAGAAGAGATAAGACAGTCTGCACTCCCTTGTTTCGCAGCTAAATAAATCCCAATATCTTCCCTTGGCAACCATCCCAACGCCGCTAGCTGTGAGTATTCCTGGTCATCCACCAATACATATCGCAGATTCAGGTTTTGCCACATTCGGCTGACTATACTGCCTGCCCAATCTTTTGTTTTCAAACGTTTTGCAACTCGTAGGATTTGTTCAATGAGTTCTGCGGATACAATGACCTCTGCCTCGGCAGGTTGGCTCCCGTCAAAGCCTAACCAAGTGAGGATTTGCCATTCAATACTTTCGGTATTGGCAGCACCTACGATGTAGACATTCGTATCCAAAAAGATGCGGTTAGGCATGGGTTGCCGCTGACTGCGCTTCTCTTTCTGCAAGCATTTCCCGCTTCACATCCTGTACGAGTTCGACAATTTTCTCCCGTGATGTATACCCGTTTTGAGTTAACGCTTGCTTCAGCTCGTCACACATTTGCCTAACTGGCATAGGCTCAGCCATTAACGGGTTTGCAATTTCAGGCGATCGCATAGCTAAGGTAGCCAAGGGAATGGAGTTCTCTCCTGTGGCTGACACTACGGTTACCTGCTTTTCCGGTAAAGTTCGTTTAGCCTTCAAAAACTGTAAAAAATCAAGTACTTCAGCGAGAACTGGTTCTGGGACAGCTTCCATTTCCTGCAAAATCAGATCTTTCGTTTTCATCCTAATGAAGCCAGATAAATGAATAGTTTCTTTGGTCGTCTGACATACATAATAACGAACTTCGAGGGTAGCAGGTTGTTTGGGATTGGGCTGAGGCGATCGCGGTCGATCTGCAAAGCATTCTTCAAAGAAGCGTATGAGTAGGCCAGCTACGATTTGCAAATTGACTATACTCAGCCAGTTCCAGCACCTGCACTATCGGACGAAACCCAATATCGGGTTGAAGCGTTAATCAAGTCTCATAGATAGTAGATAATTGATTAACTGCTATCTCTCAAGCTGTCCATGCCTAACTCCGCAAGAATCCTGTCTGTCGTCCGCGAATTAGAACCGCAGTTACCTGCTTTACTGGGTGAGAAAGCGACTGAAGTTCGGAATCAGATTTCGCCTTTGCTAGATCAATTGGTTGCAGGACAGAGCGATGGTTCTGACTTGTTGAAAGTGTTGTGTGCCTATCCAAAACTGGCTGAAGAACTACGGCAAAGGTTCGACCAGCAGCAGAATGATGATTTCTTCGACGATCTTGCTTCGAGAGAGACTATTGAATTTAGTCGAGGGTATTCGCAGCCAGCAGGAACACCGAATTCAGCTATTGCTGGACAAAGGTACATTTGCCCGGTGCCTGACTGCCCGGAAGATTGGTTTCGCAGAGGGGTAGGCCAGTCTCCGCCACTGTGTGAGGAACATGGTGTGGTGATGGTGGAGGATGCAGGCTAGCCCATGAGCAATGCCAAGTTTGTCGAAGGGTTTAGCAGCAACCTTGCAAATAGATGGGTCAGCACCTTATTCACGCCTGCGTTTGTGTTTTGGTTGGGGGGTGGGCTGGCAGGACTTCAACAGATTGGCTGGAAGCGTATTGCACAATTTTTTAGTACGCTGCCGGAGCCGCTGCCGATTGGGTTGGGTGTCTTGGCGTTGCTAGTGGTGTCAGCTTCTGGGTTTATGGCTCAGCAGTTTGAATTTCCGGTGCTGCGGCTGTTGGAAGGGTATTGGCCTCGCTGGTGTCGGCCCTTGTCGAAACGTTTGGTGAAGCAGCAAAAGCGAAAATGGAAGGAAATTGATAAGCAGTGGCAGGACTTTAACCGCAAAGGATTGAAGTCACTGACACCAGAGGAACGGCAGGACTATATTCAGGCAGATCTACAGCTTTCCTCGTTTCCAGACACAGAGCGGCTGTTACCAACACGATTGGGAAATATTTTGCGGTCGGCGGAGGATCGGTGTACGGCGAAGTATGGGCTGGATGTCATTATTTGCTGGCCCCGATTGTGGTTGCTATTGCCAGATGCAGTCAAAACAGAACTCTCGGCATCCCGTGCTGCTTTGGATTTGACGGTACGGATGTGGTTGTGGGGGTTACTATTTGCGCTGTGGTCTCCTGTGTTTTGGGTGTGGTGGCCCTTGCTGTTGGGGCTGGTAGTGATATGGCTGGCGTATCAATGGATGTTGCAGGCGGCTCAGATGTATGGAGATTTGCTGGAGTCAGCGTTTGACCTGTATCGTTTTCAACTCTATGAGACTTTGCACTGGCCGAAGCCGACAACACCAACTGAGGAGAGGACTTTGGGGAAGGACTTAACAGATTACCTCTGGCATGGTTCAAGGCAAAATTTCCCGAAGTTTATCTATGGAAAAGAATAGTTGAGTCTGCCGCGAAAATTGCAATTTTGTAAGACAGCTAACATTATGGATGACAAACGAAAGTGGGCATATATAAAGCTGATACAAACGCTGCTGAGTTGTCCTCAAAGTCAGGAACAAGAACTATTACAACAACATCCAGACTTGCTGGATGATGGGCTAATTCAGGGAATGAAGTTCTTTGCAGAGATGCTATATCAGCAAGGGCAGGAAAACAAAGCCGCTCGACTAGAACGAGTATCGGTGCAGTTGGCTCAGACCATAGGAATGCAGAAGACAAGCTCACCTCGATCTAATGTGCCTGATGGTTTATGGATAATTTTGCAGGAGCTAGATCGCATAGGTGGTGACATGCGGTGTGTGTCAAAACGGGTAGCATTGTGCCGACAGGCATTAGAGTTAGTATCGCGGAGAAAAGATGAAAAGCGTTGGGCGGAGCTGAAGGGGTGACACAACAGCTACAGCGTAGCCATGACAGTCTCTATGGCTTTTA
>QBMC01000025.1 GCA_003242035.1 Nodosilinea foveolarum
CGTTGGAGAGGTCGCAAGGTGGACTCGGTATCGGCCTGACACTGGTGCTGCGGCTGGTCGAAATGCACGGCGGCAACATTGAAGCCCGCAGTAACGGCCCCGATGAAGGCAGCGAGTTCGTCGTCCGGCTGCCGGTGTTCGTCCCACCGCCACAGGAACCGCCGCCGAAAAGTGACGGGCCAAAAGCCACAGCCTTGAGCGGATGTCGCATTCTGGTAGTAGACGACAACAGGGACTCGGTTGAGAGCTTGGAGATGTGGTTGCAGCTCAAGGGGAACGACATTCGCACCGCCTATGACGGCCTTGAGGCCGTTGAAGTAGCGGCGGCGTTCCTCCCCGAAGTGATCCTGCTAGACATCGGACTTCCCAAACTGAACGGCTACGAAGTCGCCCGGCGTATTCGTCAGCAGCCGTGGGGCCGAGATATGATGCTCGTCGCCTTGACCGGTTGGGGGCAAGATGATGACAGACGCCTTTCGCAGGAAGCGGGGTTCAACTTTCATTTCGTCAAGCCGGTGGATCTGGACGCACTTGAAAAGTGCCTGGACGAAGAGCCGCCGCCCATCTAAAAACTCACCGGACGCGCGATCTCCGTCATGATGACTATGCTGAAAAGCTGCGCTGGTCTGTCGAGGCGATTCAGGAATACAATGCAGACCGATACTGGCCTTTGAGTAGTTTTGGAACAGTAACGTACGCTAAGGCTGAAAACATTGATATATAAATGCTTCAGAGATAGTTTTTTGAACTACTTTGGACGCATCTTTCTGTACCAGTTAGACCTTGCCCTAATTGATACAGGGAAACACAACGGTATATCAAGGGTTTCAGCTCCTTTCTCTCAGAGGGGTTTAATTGGTACAGCAAGCCGAAGGTGCTTAGCGTACGTTACTGTTCCGATGATACTCGTACCCCGTAATCGACATTTTCATCTCAGTTCAAAACAAAAGCATTCGGATTTCGTACCGCTTGCAGAATGTGTCTACTCCCGTCTGATAGTTAGTACGGAGACTCACTATAGTGTCCAAATCGTTGACGCTTCTCTCTATGCCACAAGCAGGAAAAACAATCGATGCCTCTTTCTTCACGGTTCGGGTTTGGTTTGGCTTTGAGCCTCATCGCTGGAGCAGGCGCAACCATAGGAGCGCTGAATCCAGCGATCGCGCAACAACAAACGTTCAGCGACGTTTCCAACGAGCAGTTCTACGCCCCATATATCAACCGCCTTTCTTCCCTAGAAATTATCAAAGGCTTTCCTGACGGTACGTTTCATCCTAACGAGCCGATTACGCGATCGCAGTTTGCTGCGATTCTTCGTCAGGCATCCTTTTCACAGGGGGGGCGCACCTCTGCTCAGTCTTTTTCAGATGTTCCGGCTAACTACTGGGCGGCGGATGCGATTGGGGCAGCTCGGGCCAATGGGTTTCTCTCGGGATATCCTGGTAATCAATTCAAGCCAGAACAGAAGATTACTCGCGCAGAAGTGTTGGTCTCACTGGCTAATGGACTGAAGTATTCGGGTGGCTCTCCAACCAATCTCACTTACTATCGAGATGCCAATGAGGTGCCGACCTATGCGCGTAGTGCGATCGCCGCCGCAGATATTGCCAAGCTAACGAACATCAGCGGTTTCCCGAGTGCAAAGAACCCGCTCGATTTAAACCATCTGTACCCTAACCGGGCCGCCACCCGCGCTGAGGTAGCTGCTTTTATAACGCAGGTATTCACTAATCGAGGCTCTTTTCCACCTGTTCCTTCGCTGGCTTCAGAATGGCCCAGAGATCCGGTGGCGACGCTGGCGGTAAGTGCTTCGCAGGTGGGTGTTAGTGATAACGGGCAGCGAGTAGTAACCCTTTCTGATGATGGTCAGACGATTCAGGTATGGGATACAAAAACGGGTGAATCTGTTGCAAAGGTTTATCGAGATAATGGGCGCACTCATTTCGACTCTGTAGCGATTAGTGCCGATGGCTCGCGGTTTGCGGCGATTGCCCAAACTGCGCCCGTACTGACGCATCTAGAAGCGTACATGTGGAATGTGCAAACAGGAGAAGAAGGCGGCTGGTCTCAGTCGCTGGGCTATCTGCTGGGCGATAGCAAGGGCGTCATTATTGATACTACGGCAAAGGTTGCTTTTTCTCCCGATGGTCGTACCTTGTTGACTAAAGTTAGCCCAGATTCTAGTTCTAAAGACCCAGATCCTGGTTCTAAAGGGCCTGCGAAAAACGAAATTCGCCTGCTTAATTCAGCTACTGGCGAAGTTGTTCAAACATTTGAGATGTCCGACGATCCGGGCGATCGCGATATTCGACAGTTCGACTTTAGCCCAGATGGCACCCTGCTAGCGGGCGCTGGCTATATGCCTAGCCCAAATATGCCGCCTTGGAACGGAAAGGACTATGGCGAGTCTATTGATGTTTGGCGACTGAGCGATGGCAAACGTTTAAGTACGCTCTCTAATTGGAACTTACTCTCTACAGGTAATCCTTTTCTGTCGGTTCCCGAGACTTTGCCGGACTACGGGGGGTTTGTGTGGATGGGCTTTTTGCCAGATAACCGAGTGAGCGTAGTGACGCAGGAACAAGCTAGTCAGCAGCGCAATATTTGGAACCCCCAGACAGATGAAGTTAGCCACGCTGAGGCTCCTTTTCCTAGTGACAGTGAGATCGCGCCTGATTACACCAGCCGTGACGGACAGTACTTCTACATCAACGGCGATCCGAAGGGCGGAAAGCTCGCGAACTTTTCTACCTTGGAAGTTAGATATCTAAGCAACACGCCTGATAAAGCTGGAAGCTTCAGTGCTAATGGTAACTACTTGGCGATCGCAAACGATCGAGTTGTTCAAGTTTTTGCTAAGTCCAATCAGCCTTGAAAAATGTACTAAAATGATGCAACATCATTACACTGTTTCGGCGATGACGATCGTTTAAGCTCGTCACCGTTCGCGGCCATTGAAATCTTGTTGCAGATTGCAAAGTACAGTTTTCGATCTCTTTTGGGGTACGGCCCCGACTACTGAAAAATCCAGCCATAGAGCTAGAAGTACTATGACAGCTAGATCACAAGCCTCGAATTTTGGTCGGCTCACAAAAAGTACTAACTAAGGGGTACGAGGAGTATCCGTACAGAAAGGATCGCTAAGCCGTCCAGTTTCCTGGACAAAGTTGGAATAGGCCGATAGACTCTGGGGTATGGAATCACCAGAACGTCTGAGACAAAAGGGTTTGCAAGAAAAACGGGTGACCAATCGATTGGGGTGGGCTCAAACCCGTCTCGAAGCAGCTGAAGGAGAACGCATCTGGGCGATCGCATCGGCCCATGCTCAAGGCTTGTCAATTCGCAAGATTGCCACGGCGACAACTTTGAGTTCGAGCCGAGTCCATCATGGGGATTTTTGCATGTGCGCCGAGCTTTGCTCGGCGCACATGCAAAAATCCCCATTTTCTACCCGAAAAACGGCGATCGCAGTCAGCTTAAACTAAACGTAGCTGTAAACGAACGAAGCTATGACGCAAGCTTAGAAACCACAGAAAGCAGGGTATGCAAAGAGTCTTGAGCAGAAGAGTACTTGGTATTCCCCTGTTTCACAGGTTTACTACGATGCCAGACCAGCGTATCCAGTACAGTATGTGAAGCAGGCTGCTATGATAGCTCGGCTGTCATCAGAGTCTTCAATATTAGAGATAGGATGTGGCCCTGGGAATGCAACAGTAGCCTTTGCTCAACTCGGCTATGCAATGACCTGCCTCGATCCAAATCAGGAGTTCTGTGAGCTTGTGCGCAGCAACTGTATGGACTATCCAAAAGTTGAAGTACATCAAACTTCGTTCGAGCAGTGGAACCCGGATATAGTCAAGCCTTACGATGCGGTTCTAGCTGCTAATGCTTTCCACTGGATAGCTCCAGAGGTTAAATATGCTAAAGCATTCGAGATGTTGAAAGAAGACGGACACTTAGTACTGTTATGGAACCTGACGCCTGAACCGGATTATGAGGTTTATAAACATCTTGAGGCGGTATACGCAGAACATGCGCCCTCATTGGTACGGTATGAGGGTAAAGCAGTCCAGGCTGAGATTCTGGAGAAGTTCGAGCAGGAGACCTTAGATTCCGGCTATTTTGAGAAACCCGTGATCGCACAAACGACTTCCACCGTCACATACACAGTAGATGACTTTCTTATTCTTCTAAGTACTCTGCGCAGGATAGAGCCTAAGAAAAAAGAAGCTCTGTTCAGAGGTGTTAGAGAACGGCTTTCAGAACGAATTACTCTTTCGTTTCTATCAGAAGTGCAGGTCGCACGCAGGATATGAGGAGATATACGCAAGCCTAGTTGTAGCTGCTCACCTAGCAACTAGGCTCCAAAGTGCTTTTTAGCATCCTTGGCCGTATCTTGGCCAAGGATGCTAAAAAGCACTCTAAAACCGTACCGAAAACGAAGGTTTTTGACACTCTGCAGTAGGTCATAGCTCTGCTTCAATAGGGCGTCTATGCGTCTGGAATCTGGCCTTCTCAAGGTGTATAGAAGTAAGCTCAAAAATTTCTAGCTCATGAGGATTAACTTTAGTGAGACGTGTATTTTACTGGCTCGGCGCTTTAATCATTAGCAGTGTGATCGCTACTACGATTCATTCCGCTTATGCAGCAACCGAATCGACGATTGAACCCACTGCGCAGATCGCTCAACAAACGACGGCAGCAGACTTCGCACAACACTTTCAAGACCTTGACGTAAAAGGTTCGATTCTCATCTATGACCAGAATCAAGATCTTACCTACCAGTACAACCCTGAGCGCAACGCGACCCCATTTCTACCTGGCTCTACCTTCAAAATTCTCAATTCTTTGATCGCGCTAGAAACGGGCGTTATCGAGAACGATATTGCCGTTTTAACCTGGGACGGCATCGAAAGAATTGTTCCAGCCTGGAACCGTGACCTCAACATGCGGACGGCTTTCAATCTTTCAGCAGTTTGGTTCTATCAGGTGCTTGCCCGCCGCGTCGGACACGAAAGAATGCAGCAATGGGTAGCTGATGCTGGCTATGGCAACCAGACTATTGGTAATCCTGAAGAGATTGATGCTTTCTGGCTAGAGGGTGACTTGCGAACAACGCCACAAGAACAGATTCAGTTCTTACGTCAGCTATACGATAGCGATCTACCTTTCTCTGAAGAAGCAATTACTCTGGTTAAAGACATTATGGTAGTAGAGAAAACGCCAAGCTACACTATCCGCGCTAAATCGGGCTGGGTTGGTTTTGGTGAGCCTGAACAAGAACAAATTGGTTGGTACGTAGGCTATGTAGAGCAAAACAACAACGCTTACTTCTTCGCAACTAACATCGATATTCGTAACGACGACGATCCAAAAGCGCGAGCAACGTTGACCCGGCTCTCTTTAGAAAGCTTGGGTCTCTTGTGATCGTATAGCAAGGACTACTGGGAGCATTCGCATAAAAAGTTGCGAATTTCCTTTGTTACAAACTGGCTCGTTACATTAGACCGTCTTCTCATTGTGATCAAGCTGTGTCGCGATCTGCCGATAGTAGGTAGAACGAGAGCATCTAACTTGCTCACAGATTTGCTTTATCGTCAGCTCGCCTGCCTTAGCGAGTGCGATCGCCACCTTCACCTGGCTCTTGTCCAGTGACTTCGGACGCCCACCCATCCGGCCACGCGCACGAGCCGCAGTCAATCCTGCCATCGTCCGTTCTCGTATCAGGTTGCGCTCGTACTCAGCCATCGCACCTATCACCGAGAAAACCATCTTCCCTGATGCGCTAGAGGTGTCGAAGCCATCCTGCACACTAGCGAAGTCTGCGCCCTGCTGCTTCAAATCTTCGACAATACTCAACAGATGACTCAGCGAGCGGCCTAAGCGGTCAAGCTTCCAGATAACAAGTGTGTCACCTTTACGAACATGCTCCAGTGCTTTATCCAGTCCAGGGCGATCGGTCTTTGCCCCACTCACACCGTGGTCAGCAAATATCTTCTCGCAGCCCGCCTGCTTCAAAGCGTCCGTTTGAAGGTCTAAATTTTGGTCAGCCGTCGAAACTCGGGCATATCCTATCTTCACTGTCTCAAAACTCGTAAACCGTGTTCATTTTTGACACTTTGATTGTGACACGGTTTTTGACACACAAATACAGCCAATAAACCGACTTTTTTGCTTTTTTGCTCAATAGTCCCAAAAACGGTTGTTTAAAATACATTAGTACGCTCGGCGGTGCTGGTCTGTACTATATTTTCCGAGAAAATTTTGATCTTTCCTGATCGCTCAATGCGTTTACGTTGTTTCAGGCTCCGCTTTCGCCCTTATTGCACTTCGCTGCACGTTCGCTTGTACCACCCATCATAGGGACAATTAATCTAAAATACTCAGGGCTTTTTGAATACCTGTAGCTTTTGGGAAGCAACAGGTATTCCATTGATATTTATAGTGTTCGATTAAAGGTGAAACATCTATTTCAAACTCTTTCGTGTACGTATCAATCCTTCCGTCTACTACAGCTTTACATTCCAAGATCGCAGGAAGCTTCCTGTTTTGAGCGAAGAACCCAGCCAATTGAGTAGGTTCCTTGACCTTCCCTTTTCCTTTATAAGTAATCACAATCATCATGTTTTCCTTGGGATCTACTTTAAAAGACGCACCTAAAATTCCACCTTCTTTCTTATTTATTTTCTCTCTATTTTCTAAAATTAACCAGTTTTTTGTATTTTTAGTGATACGAATTTCAATATCTTTGATAAAGATATTCTGACTGCTAGCATTAAAAACAATGACATTAGTTTTAATGAAACATTCATCAAAGCCATACCCATTACCAATACGAAAATTTATAGAACTCTCTTCCGGAGAAATTAAATTAGTCAGAGTAGTCTTTTCTTCCTTATTAGAGATATGACCTGCCTGATTACCGTGAACAGTCTCTGCAAAGCCTCCTGAAAATTGTGCGCCTCTGAAGTCATAGCTACTTCCTTGATTTAAGCTTAGAGCTTGAATTAGTTCTTGAATTAGTTCTACGCCTGTATTTTGTTCTTTGTTCATCTCCTCAGCGTTGGGACGTTTTGAAAGTATTACTTCCAAAAGATCGTCTAACTCTTCAAGTCCCAGTCCTTCTGGGCTTTCCAGCCAAACTAACAGAGCTTTTGTTCGACCTTCTTGAGGCAGAGAGTAACTTGATATGACTCCGCTGGGAGGATCAAGTGCAAAAACAACCTCCTCAAACTGAGACAAAGGTAGAGAGTTTAGCTTTTGAAGAATAGCAAGTCTTTCCCTAGAAGAAAATCTTCTTTGGGCCGCAGAACGCTGGTTATCGTTGTTTAGAACGGTCTTCTCACCTGTAGTAGACGAACTATCACCAGGAAAGTCTGAAACAGGAGGAATTGATGAATTAGAAACAAGAAAACCTGGTCTGAACTTAGGCTTAGCTCGCTCCTGTAAGGCTGAGGTTAGTAGATTTCTAGCCTCAGCTTGCGGCTTATCTACGAGGTCTATGTAGATGAGAGTTGATAGCATTCCCTCTAAAATACAGGGTGAAACTTTGATAGGTAGAAGTTTGCGACTGGAACCAGTAGGGTCTTGCACAAAGGCTGCTGCCCACTCTGGCTGTGTATACAACGCCTTAGTGTAGTTATCCGATAGCACCATAACTGTACACTTAGTCTCTGTAGTGGCCTTCTGCATATCGAGGATAAAGTTGCCCCCCGGTCTGAAGTCCCAAGCCTGAATAACTACGCTGTAGCCTATCTCTTCTAGAGTCCAGGCGATCCATTCAGCCCACTCAGAATCAGCACTGTTATAACTAACAAAGAAATCTTTGAGTTCTTTATTGTCACGACTAGAAGCTGGATGTTCTGACTTTGATAGTAATCGTTGGCCTATCTGTTCGCATTTCTCTATTAGAGATTGCGGAGCATCTTGCATATCATCAGCCTTAAATATATCGATAAGGTCAGTGGTAAGCTTACCGACGATATGGTTAGGCTCTGATGACCAGAAACGACGTAGGCGCTTGGCCTTTGAGTTACTATCATCACTTCGGTACTGACTACTATCGATGTCCCGCTCAACGCTATCAACTATAAAGTCTCTGAAAGTTCTGTCAGAGAAGCTTAGAACGTAGCCGCCCTCCATCTTAAAGAGCTTTTCTAAATTACGTTTCTCTATAAAGCTTAAGTCAGCCATCTACGGTAGTATTTGTATAAAATAAAACAGAGGAACACAGAGCTATCTGTTCCTAGAGTTTGAGTCGTTCAAGATATCTGAAGTAAGTTTACTTGTCAGGAAGGTGGGGTTGCACAAACTCAATAGGTAAATCTAGGACTTCGGTCAACTCAACTACGTTGCTAGCAAAATCCTTCATGTCACTAGAGAATGTGGCAGCACCTCCTGCGATCACACCTGCTGCTGAAGCCGCGGCAACCAGTCGTTTCAGACGCCGTCCTATCTTATTAGAATCAGGCGAATCTTTCTTAATATCCATCTCTAGATCATCAATGGTGTCAAGAACATTATCTCTATACTCGTCGGGGAACGTTTGAGCCTGTTCACGCAAGGTAGACAGTAACTGAGTAATGTCCTCAAGCTTTGCCCCGTAGTTGTTGATGGTTCCACCAACCTGATCGCCTTGAACAATCTCAGCTATACCACCTGCAAACTGGGCTCCTCTCATGTCGTATTTTGGGCCTTGATTCTCTGCCATAGTTTTTATTATCTCCACTAATGATATTTTTTCTTGCTTCTCTACTTCAATCGTCCGTCTTGCACCCTCAATTTGAATGCCTTGTAGTTTTAGTCTTTCTTCATATTGAGTTTCGAGTACGGCCAAGCGTGATGAGTAGGTCTGCTTAAGTTCTGATTCTATAGCAGCGCGATCAGTATCAGATAGAGTCTCCAATTGGATTACAAAGGCTTCTCCTTTGCGTTCCATAGCTCGGACAGAGATATTATCTGACGGATGATGACTACAAACTTCTCGAAATGACTCGAAAAACGCCTGCCAGTCGAGCCCTCTTTCAAAAGTTAAGTCAATCGTCTCTGAAGCACTTTCTAAAATTTGAAACCGCTGACCAAATTCTCCAAGAGCAAAGCAGCTTTCGCTATTTATTGGCAGTCGTTTTGAGAAAGTACCCTCACCATTAGTGCGAAAAATATAATCACAATTGACCTTTTCTAGATTGGTAGAGCTACCAACCTGCCAATCTTCAATACAAGCCCCGGTGAGATTTGCTCCCGTTAGGTTCGCAAATAATAGCCGAGCACGCATTAGGTTTGCACCGCTTAGATCGGCATAGGATAAATCAGCAGCTGTGAGATCGGCAGATGTAAAATCAACACCTCTCAGATCAGCTCCTCTTAGATCGGTTGCGATAAGTGGAATCCAAGCGAGTTCAGAGTCTCTTAGGACAGCACCACGCATGTTGAGACGACTGAAATTGACATCTCTATGAAGAGTCTCTACAAGATTTACACCACTGAGGTTTGCATCCATCAAATTGACATTTTTAAAGTCAATACCTGTCAACCTGGCACCGCTCAAATCAGCACCTGTAAAATCAGCACTAACCAAAATAGCGCCATCAAGATTTGCACAGGTGAGAGTAGCATCGTTGAGACTGGCACCAGGCAGACTCGCATCACACAATCGCGCACTACTCAAGTTAGAGCCAGTGAGATTTGCGTCCCTAAGGTATGTACGGCTAAGGTTTGCACTTGTCAGGTTCACGTGGCTGAGGTTAATCCCATGGAGGTTCGCGCTGTCTAGATCAATGCCACTAAGGTCTATTTCTGTACTTTCACCAGTTTTGGTTCTCCAAGTATTCCAAGATTTCACTCCCTCCAGAAGCAAAGCATGATGAGCATTGTCTACCATCCACCAGACCCTTCACCAAGACACACGTAATTTCCCTATATTAGGCTCTGCACCGCATTCTACTCCGCCCAGTTTACTGACATGAGCCGGAGAGGTACTCGATCTGAAAGTTGAGGAATCAAAGGTAATAGCCTCCTAAGTCTGATGGCGGCGCTAACGTTGCAGCTTGCGGTTACAAAGAACGCTCAATACTCTGCACCAGGTGACAAAGGACAACGAATGCTTTATCCTCACGGATGCGATCGCCCCTTCTACAATTCCATACCCTGATCGCGCTTCTTAGCCTGCTTCTGCTGCCGCTGCTTCGACGGCTCCTGACGATTGACCGGCTCCTGCTCTTTCTCAACGGACGGTGCTGTCTTTTTCGCCTCAGCAATTTGGGCTTGGTGACGCGCTAGGTCACGAGGGTCGATGTGTCTCAGTATCACTTCAGCAACGCCATCACTCTGCATAGCTTGTCCTCCTTCTAGCTGCTGAGGCTGGCGTAGCTTTGCATCAGTCGCAGCCTGCTCTTTACCGCCCTTCGCTAAGACCTCATCGATCTTTCCAGCAACTTCCGCTGCTGCCGCTGATAGCTCGTTCATCATCGCTGTGATTTTTCCTATTACTGCCGATAGTTCACCGACGACTGGCGAGTTTTCTAAAATCATTTCATCCCTACGTCTGACAAGCGCCTCGCCAAAACGACGCACCAATTCTGGCTCAATAGAAGGAACTGCTGATGGCTTAACCGGCTGACTAATGGGCGCAGGTGACGACTCAATTATCGGCGTGGGTAGCACTTGGTTCAACTCGCTGCCTGACTCATTTGAAAAGATGAGTTTGGGCGCTTCAGGAATGCCTTGATCTCTTGCCGTTACTGCAAGCAGCTTTTCACGTATTGCTGCCTGCTGGTCAATGTCATAGTTGGCGGCGCTGATGCGGCGCGACTCATCACCTACTCGTGTCTGAACGCCTCGCGATTCTATCTCCATTACCTTCGCCCCAAGATGTATCTGCGGCTCGCGTTCGATGCCTTGCGCTTCCAAGCTGCGGTGATCGATGCGCTCCTCAAATCCAGCTCGCTCTAGCGCTCGGTTCGCGTACTCCTCCCACGCCTGCCGGTGCCGCTCTATCGCCTGTCGCTTGTTCCACTCCCGTCGCTTTTTGCCAAAGCCGTCTTCGTCAACGTTGCGCATCGTCAGCATGATATGCGCATGAGGGTTATGCGAGTCGAAATCGTGGTAGCCGATGTCGGCAATCATCCCCTGGCTGACAAATTCCGCCTGCACGTACTCACGGGCTAGCGTTTCCTTTTGGCTATGGCTCAGCTCTGCTGGTAGCGCGATCATCACCTCCCGCGATAGCTGCGCATCCTTCCGCTTTTCAACCCGCTCGACTGCGTTCCACAACGTCACGCGATCGCTCAACCTTTCCGGCGCACCGACCGGCAGCAAAATCTCACTCCCATAAATATCGCTCTTCCCGGTGTAGTCATGCACCTTCCCCGTCCGCTCATCCCTCACCTCCTCACCAGAGCGATACGCAGCCGCAGCCGTCGCGCTTCTACCAGCGCTCCGTCCGATTACCTGCATTCGCATACTGAAGATTGCCATATTGCTCAGGGACTCTTCTCCAAGGGGTCTAGGGGCTTCGCCCCTGCGCACTGTCACGCAGTGACGTATAAGTGCGCCCTTCCGTTCTGGGTGAACGAAAGGGCTGGGGGCTGGCTGGGATGACTTAGGGGTTGTTCACCCAGAACGCGGCTACCGTCAGGTGGCCAGATCGGGATGTTCTAGGCTTAGGGAGAAAGGGCAATCACTCGCTAACCAAATTCAGCATATCCAAGACTCAGCAGTCTGGATGTCCGGATGCCTGGACGGTGTGTGCCGTTCCCTGACTTCGGCGCTAACCTGATCTGTGATCTGAGTCATTTCTGTTTCTGGCTCAGCCCTGATGGAGGTAGGTCATGGCCACAAAACTAGACAGGCTCATTGAAAAGGAAGCTCAGCTTAAAGCTCAAATTCAGCAGGCTAAGGCCACTGAACGAACGCTGGAGAAGAAAAGGGATACTCGCCGTAAAGTGCTCATCGGCGCGGCGGTCATGGCTCGTGTTGAGTCCGGACGCTGGCCCCAAGCTGACCTATTGAAAATGATGGATGGCTTTTTAACTCGGCCTAATGAACGGGAATTATTCGAGCTAGATGTTGCTGAGACGGCTAGCACTGAGGCTTCGGGTAAACCTGCGACTGAGAAAAAGCAGCAGGCAAAGGCGATCACAGATAAGGGTCGCTCTGATAGTGATGGAAAGAAGCGGCCTCAGGCAAGTCGGCAAACGGCAAGCCAGCTTCCTGAGAGCGACCTCGATATCGAAAAAGAATTCAATCTATAACACGGTACTTTTTCATGACGGCTATTCATTGGTTCGGCGGCGAGAAGGGCGGCGTCGGTAAGTCTTTCGTCTGCTGCTCTGCGATTGAGTATATGCAGGCAAACAAGCTCGACTTCATCGTCTTCGATACTGACAGAAGTAATCCTGATGTTCTGCGGTTGTATAAACAGGCGGCGGGCTGTCGTCCCGCTATCCTCTCTGAGGCGGAGAAGTATGAGGTCGCTGCTGGCACTATCTACAATGCGGCCCTCAATGAAAAGAAGCCGGTGTTGGTTAATCTCGGCGCGGCTTCTTTTCGCTCGCTCAAGCTTTGGATTGAGAAGAACTATGTCCTGCGTTCGGCCAAGCTCAACGGCATCACCTTCTACAACTGGTTCGTCTCGAACGGCGGCTCTGATTCTCTGCGGCAGTTCAAGGAGGCGTTGGATTACTTCGGTGACTCCGTGCAGCATGTCTTCGTTAGGAACTTCGGTATAACTGATGACTGGAGTGCGCTCGATGAGGATAAGAAGCTGAGGGCAAGGATGAAGAAAGCGGGCGTGATTGAGATCGACTTTCCGCGCTTCGTCGGCAATCGAGATCGCAATCGCATCAAAGATCTAGGGCTGACGTTTGCAGCAGCGCAATCGCATCAGGCGTTCGATACCCTCGCGCAGCAGCGCATCAAGTTCTACCTCGATGATGTCTTTGATGAGTTCAATCGGGCGGGGGTGTTCAATGGCGACTAGGCGTAGAGACCCTGAGCAGATCTATCGCGATGTCATGGCGAAGTTTGATGCCCAGACTAGAGATAGGATTCAGGGCGTCATTATTGACTATGGCATCGAGAAGGCTGATCCATTCTTTCTCATCTTTTTAGCGATGGGCCATCTGCTAACGCTGGTGCAGACGGCTCCTGAAAACTGGCAGGTACTCTTTGATGAGTTCAAAGGAGATTTAGATGCATGGACGACTCAAAATCTCAGAACCCTGGAGGCGATCAATCAGCAGAGTCTGATTTCAGAGCGGTTGATCCGAAGCTTTCAAGCGCTATCGAACTTAACGACCTCATCGAACGGCGAAACGCAGAAGCTGCACAAAGAATTGACGAGATTGAATACCGAATTAGCCGCGTTCAAGGGCAGCTTGATTCAGGCGGTGAACCAGAACACGGCCAACAGCCAGACGCTGCTCAATCGCGTTCAAACCAACGAGGAAAAAGTCGCGCTGCTCGAAAGTCAAATGACTTGGACTTTGGCTTGTAGTGCGCTGACGCTGGCGGCGGTGGTGATCGGCGGGGCGATCTCCTATGGGCGCTTAGCGAAGGAGGTTGAGTTTGCTCAGGTGTTGCTAATGCAGGAGCGCAAGCGCAGTATCTGGACGTTGGAGAAGGCGAACCGGGCGGAGTGTTTCTATGGAATTAAGCCGCAGAGCGATCCGCAATGTCAGCAGTTTTAGTCAGGGAAAGACGCTCGATGCGGGCCATCACCCAGGGAGAATAACGTTTGATGGGTTGGCTACGGCGGTAGGTGCATTCCCCCTGGATGGGCCAAGAGCTTAGCGATGAGTCGCCCGTCAAGGGGTGCGCTACGCCCATGAAAACTTATTTAGACTCGGGCTGGCAGGGTGGGCGCGATCTTAGTTTTCATGGCCCCTAGACTTGATAGCAGTAGGTAGACAAAGCGCTAGCGGCCACGAGGGGAATGTTCCGTAATCACTTCGGCCCTAGCCAGTACGCTTTAGCGTACCAGACACCACATCGTATGAGATTTGATTTTGTGCGCCTATGCCTTGCATTGAGGTTCGTATCTCCCCTGGAAAGGCGTTCATGGTTCTCTGTGGGTTGTGATGGTTGCGACCGCGTCGTGATGCTGTTGTGATGGCGCTACACGATGAACGACGGTAGATTCAGCCCTTTTGTTGTGATGGTTGTGGCGGTTGTGATCAGCGCCTGGAGGGCCGTTTTAGACCGCTTTTTTCTCACAACAATCACAACACGGTGTCGCTCAGCAGGTAGTCGCCATTTTCAGTCTCGGTAATTTTCTCGGCATCCAGCAGTGGCGCGAGCGCGGCCATCATCGAGCGTTGTGAGGTCAGCCCCTCGCGACGGGCAAAGCTTGCCTGGGTCAGTTGTCGTAAGCTAACGTGTTCGCGGCTACGACTGCTGAAGTAGCTCAGCACTTCCCGTGACTGCTGGCTCAAACTCGGTTCGCGCTTTGCTTCGGCGGCGCGATCGCTGTCTTCTGGCTCATTGGACTGCCGGGTCACTTCAAACGGGGCGGCATAGCCCCATTCGCCGTCGAGCATTTGCAGGTAGCCAGTGAGCGCGGCGGAGGGCGTTTCTATTTGCATCGAGCGCTTCAGTGAACTGTACCAGGACTTCTCAGTGCGCTTAGCGTGGCCAACGGCGCACAGTCTGAAGCTGGCTTTGTTGCCGCTGGTCATCGCTAGGTCTTCTACCGTTGAGGCTTGAGCCATGATCCAGACGAATTTGCCTTTGCTGGGGCCAACGCTGCAAATCGTAGAGAGCCTGCCCATGAATGCTTTGTAGGCTTTTGGCGTCATCCCCTTCGATAGGCCGGGGGAGCATTCGTCAACGATTAGCAACTTCGGTCTATCGGCTGAGCTGGGGGCGAGTAGGAACTGCTCGAATAGTCCTGTGACTTTGGCAGTTACCGCGTCAGGTTCTAGCGTGGTCACGTCAAACCTTGCCCGCTGGCGCACGGGGATGCGCGACCAGTAGTAGGACTCGTTTGGATCGTCTTTCGGGTCGATTAGCCACAGGTCTATGTTGGCGGGGAGCTGCTGCACCGCGCGGGCGATCGCATACCCTTTTCCGGCTCTCGGTGCGCCTAACATCACCGTGCTCTTCAGCGTTTGGCTGATCGTGTGGCTCAGGTTATGAACCGGCAGCGATGCGGGCAGCTCGGCGGCTGTGGTTGCCTCGGCTGACTTCATTAGCTGTTTTGGGGCCAGGGCTTCGTAGATCAGCTGCTGGCGCTGGTTATCGCTGATGTCTCTGAAGTCTTGCAGCACTCGGTCATGGGTGGCCAGATTGCCTGCGGTGGCTCTCGATACGGCAGTCATCCCACAGCTGGCGAATATCAGCACGGCTTTAGCGATCGCATTACTGCGAATACTCGGGGCCAGGGCAAAGGCAATCAGCAGGATGCTCGCGGCCCAGGTGCCTAAGCTGATGACGCGGGCTTGATTGGCTAGCCGTTCACGGTCGGCGACTTCGGTGAGGATGTAGGTCATGGCTACAGAACAGCGATCCCACCGCCGATAAACAGCAGAAAAAACCGCACCACTCCATCAAACCGCAAGCTCTTGCGGCGCTGGCAGGTATCGGCCAACATCACGCAGAAGATAGACAGCGGTACGCCTGCGCCTAACAGAATTGACCACAATGGCAGCGGCGAAAGGATGGCCAGCTTCACCAGGGAAAAGAAACCCGATGAATAGATTAGCCACTGCGAACAATCTACCCACAGCCCACGGCTAGACAGGGCGATGAAGTTAGCCATGCGGCTACTGGTTTCGCCCTTGATATTGACGCGGTTAGTGTCGAGCGTGACCTGCTCGACGTTTCGACCTAGAGCGTTCTGGTTCTCGATCAGGACTTTAGGGGCGGACATGGGGATTACTCCACACGGATGAATGAACGGGTTTGGTTAGTGCGCTCTACTGAGTTGCTGTAGGACGTGAGGCCAATGGAAAACATGCTGGCGGCGACTAGGAAGCACAGGGCGATCACTGCTGATAGCGTCAGCGATAGCGCGGTCGGCAGCTTTGGTAGGTTGATAGTCTGCGGGGGGATGCCTCGGCTTTGGGCGGTTTGGTAGTGACTCGGAGGGCGATCTCTGTGCTGGGTGATGGGCTGATGAGCAATGAGCTGCACCTGATAGCGTTTGCCGTCGATGGTGACGGTGCCTTGCTGAGGGAGCTGGCTGAGCTGGTGCTGCGGAATTTCGGTGAGCGCGTACTGTGGTTTGGGCATGGGCGAAAGGGGGCGCAGCTGCACCCCGATAAGTTTGGGCTCAGGGGCTATGCTTTCCAGCGCTGTGACCATTCCAACGTGGCGCGTTCTCGCTGTTCCTTCGGCAGGCATTTGACGCCAGCGCGGATCGCCTGCTGGTCTGAAGCGGGCAGCTGCGCCATCGTCTGAGACAGCTGCTGTTTCTCTACGGGCGTTAGCGGCCCCGTGCCAAAGTTGGTACTGAGTTCTCGTGACATAATTTCGATAGTCCTGCTTGTTTGTGATGATTCGGGCGGGATAGAGGCGGGCTAATAGTTGGTAGCTGTAGTCCGCTTTGCTATGGCTTCAGCGCTTTCAGCCGGTCTGCGATGACCGCGTGATAACTCTGAGGCGTTTGCGACTTGATGGCCGTGCCGGTGGCCGCAAGCTGGTCGAGTTGGGCGCGAATGTCGGCGGCATTCATCGGTTAAATGTCTCCTTTACGTGATTGCAATTGCCGTCTAAAGGTGGGGTTATCGGTGATGTTGGCGGGGTTGAGGTTGTCGATGGGGTTAGCGCATTACCGCATCCATTGCTAGGCAAAGACGCGGCGACCGTCAGCACTGTGCAGGAATGGGATCTTGCTCCACACGGGGGAGAACTTAAATGCGGAAGTGTTCAGCCCTGGCCCTTCGGTCTTTGTTTCAGAGGTCAGTGTTACCAGTCATCACCGTTGTTTTCGATGCCGCCAATTAGCGCGGGCTTGGCGATGGACGGCGACATTTTTACAGGTTGAGAATGCACAGGTGTCGCTGTGGCTGGTTGGATAGTGACGACAGCAGTGGACAGCAGTTCGTGACTGGCGAGCAGTCGCCCTAATGCTTGCGATGGGTTGGGATCTAGTTCAGTTAGGGCGATGAGGATGTGGCGCTGCTGCTGCCAGTCGCTCAGGATGCGGTCTAGCAATTCGGTATTGCCTTCCCCTGCTTGCCGCCAGCTCTCCCACTGTTTGCTATCGACGCGAACGCGGATCTGTTCTCGGCTCATCGCGATTCCTACCTCTGCGCTCTGGCCAATAGCTGATCGGCAGCATCTGCCAGGGCGGTCAAGTTAGCCCACTGCGGATTCTTGATGACCTTGGCGTTTAGCGTCTGCTCGATGCCGGGGAGTTTGGCTCCACCGCCGATGATGTACCGGGCGCTGTCGTCGTCGATGGCGGCGAGAACCTCACCCATACAAGCGGCAACGTCAGGGGCAATCTGCTCAATGACTTCAGCACCATGTGCTTGGTCTAGCAAATAGTTGATGATGCTCTGAGGGCTAGGGGTCTTGAGCCTGGGCGCTAAGCTGTCGCGGTAGACGATGCGCTCGGCTAGGCTGTACACACCGCAAGCATCGAAGGCGCGGCGTTTGAGAATGCGTCCGGTTTCGCTGACCTGGGTCAACAGGATGGTGCGGTTGCCGATGTCGATGATGGTGGCGTGGCCTTTGACTTTGCTCTGAATGTGTTTGAACGCTTGGTAGCCTTCGAGCTGCGGGATAGCCGTGTGGATGGTGACGCTGTGCGTGGTAGCGCGTGATTCGATCACCTCAGCATCGGCGGGAATGCCGACTGAGTGTTTACCCGTCAGTTGCTCGGCAATCTGCGGGCCATAGGCTTTGACTGATGGGCTGGTGAAAATGACATCGGCGTGGATGGTGTCGGCGCTGAAGCCGATCATCTGGCGCAGCGCATGGATCAGCAGGGCGCGGGCGTTAGTTACTTTGCCCTCGGCGCTGCTGCCGGTGCGCGAGCAGGGGTGAGCTTGCGCTGGCCTGCCAACTAGAAAGTTTTTGAAGCCTTGGGCAGTCGCTAGCGTCAGGCAGTCGCTGTTTGACTCGGGCGTGAGGGTGACGTGAGATGGGAATTGAGCGGTGACCCATTTCTGCGTACCGGGCATCCGGCACATGGCGTTGACGTCACCGTTGCCTAAGTCAATCAGGACGGTCGCTCTAGCCGTTTGAGCGGTCGAGTTTGTTACCTGTCTTTGTTTGAGAGTAGTTGCCATGCAAGCACCTAGAAACGTTGGGGCGTATGGCATTGCTTACTTCTGACTCAAAAAGCGCGTCATCTGAGCGCTAAACGCTGTCGAGTCAAAAGCAAGACGTTAACGAGTGTTAAGCGTTTTTGCTCGTTTGCCATGCTCTAAACATAACTCAAATATGTATTCATTATGTACTCATATTTGGTGAGTAAAACTTATCAAAAATACTGTATTAAATAAGAAAAGTGTATTCACTTTCGGGATGGGCTAGTTTAGACTTCCTATGTATATAAACCTTTAAAGAGTAGAATCAGTATGTTTTTTCAAGCTCCAGCGATGCCAAGGAAGAGACGCAGTTACAAAATAGATGAGCGCGTTATTGAGGCGATCGCCCGAGCAGCGCAAAAGAGTAATATGAGTGCAAACAAGTACCTAGAGAACCTTCTGTTCGTGCACAGTAAGCAAGTAGGTGAACTTCCTATGAATGCAGAACCCTTGGGTGAAACTCGTGGAGGAGCTAATCAAGAAAAAGCACATGTCTGAGCTGAATCTCAGATGAGCAAAGGCAATAGGAAAAATAGATAGTAAAAAGCGGCTCAAACCTGAAGGTCTAAACCGCTTTAAAAAAAGTAAACCCCAAAGGATTCAAAATCTAGTAGCTGCACTTCTTGGCGGGAGACGGCTACTGATTTTCAACAAAACCAATGGGATTCACAAATGCTTCCCTAGCGGGGGCACACATGAATCATGTTACCCGATTTTAGTGAGCTGCGGCAGCAGTCCGGTGATGGAGAAGATCTACGTTCTCTAGAACACACATCAGACAGCCATCTCAGCCCATCGCAGAGTTTCCAACAATTTGAAACAAAGCGCGATCGCAAAGCCCTCCAAGGGAATCGCACCGCCTCCAGCGCGAAAAAGCAATCTGCCCCTCTCTTCATCTACGTCGAGGAAACGCTCAACGAGTTCCTCGACCTCTGGCCCCATCGCTTCGACTATCTCTTCGCTCCTCATCCCGACCCCGGTACCAAGCCCGACTGGAAAACCGAAACTAGCCATCCTCTCTCCGACCGGCTCATCATTCAGGGGACTTACCTCTACGGCGTTCGCCCTGGCCCTCAGACTGCTTACGGCCTGCTCGATATTGACAAGGGCAGTCCCTACCACCCCAAACACGATCCGCTCGCGCTCAACCGCATCTGTGAAGCCCTCGAATCGTTGGGCCTCGTTGACCATATCTCTATCACTAGCTCAGATAGCCAAGGGCTACACATCTACCTGCCTTTCTCTGGCCCCTTACCCTCCTGGCAGCTCGCGATCGCCATCACCGCGCTGCTAGAAAACGCTGGCTTCAAAATTAGACCGGGCTGGCTAGAGGTTTTTCCTAACCGCAAGCCTTTCGCCGCTGACGGTAGCATTAGCCTTTTCAATGGCCATCGCCTGCCCCTTCAGCAAGGCTCCTACCTGCTCAACGACGACTTGCAGCCCATTGCTAGCTCTCAAGCAGCATTCGTCCGACAGTGGCACTCAGCCGCTAGCCGTAACGACATCAATGCAAAAGTTCTTAAGCGAACCGTCCGACAGGCACGGCGCGAAATTTACCGCATCACCGGCAAAGCTGATAAGTTCCTCAATGACCTCAATGCTGAGATCGAATCTGGCTGGACGGGGAGAGGACAGACGAACCATATACTTGGGCGGATCGCCATGCGCTCCTACATCTTTGGTCATACCCTCTATGCGGATACCCCTTTAAGCGGTCAGGCACTCATCGACGACATCGTGAGGGTTGCTAGGGCGCTACCGGGTTTTAAGGACTACTGCGGTCATCGGCGCGACCTCGTGAAGAAAGCGACGGAATGGGCGCACTCTATCGAAGCGAAAGAAAAATATTTCCCCTACGGCATTGGCAAGGCAGCTAAAGCACCTATAGAGCGCACTGGCCCCACCTGGAACCAGCAGCAGCAGGCAGAAGCACGCGAGAACATTCAGCAGCTTGTAGTCGCCTTCTGCCATCAGGACGTATGGCCTGATGGCATCACGCCTCGATACGATCTGCTCTGTGCTGCTGGCATCTCTGGTAGTACCCTCTACAACCACAAAGACCTCTGGCATCCCGTCTTCATCACCGAACGACAGCAACGGACTGCGGAAAACCCCCCAGTCCCCCCAGTTCTTCATAAGAGAGAGGCCAAGGCTAGCGCTAGAGGCGCAACCTTGGCCTCTTCTCACACAAGCTTATTGGGGATAGTAGGCTGTAATAGACCAGATGACAAAGGTTTCAGCGATCTGGCAGGGCAAATAAACAGCGTAGAAACGGAAGCAGGCCGTAATAACCCGCCAGCAGGGGCTTCTGAGCTATCCGAGGGTGAACAGCGACTGTTAGAAGCTGAGGGAACAGCTCCACCTGAGCAATTAGTCCTAAACATTCAGTGGGCCTTGCAGGTCGTTAAAGCGAATCAGCAGGCGCAAGCAGAGGAAAATAGGCAGCGGCAGCAGCAAGCCCAGCAGCGGCGCTCTCAGGATGCGCATAGAGCCCAGTTGCTGGCATGGGTGGACTCGGGCGACCCTATCCTAGAAACAGAGGCGAGGCGGCAGTTGAGCCGGATGGATGCCTCCGCTCAAGCACTGGTCGGGTCGGGATGAGTTTGGGGCAATCTCAACGCTTCAAACGAAAACCGCAGACGGTGTCTGCGGTTTTCAAACCCTGGCTCTATATTCGCTGAAGCAGTTACCTAGATAGGGACAGAGCCCCTATTAAGCGATAGGGATACCCACCGCTTAATCACTTATTCGCTTAACCGCTTACTCGCTTAATCACTTAATCAATCTGCTGCTGACTATCAATTTCATTCTCAGCTCTAGCCTCAAGGAACTGGCGTGTCCTTTTCAACTCCGCAGCTAAAGTCTTTTCATCTGGCAGTGTCATCTGGTACTCAGATGCTAAGACTTTATTCGGCAATCCACCCAAAGCGTACTTAGCAACGGCTTCATCCTTCTTATCGCAAAGGATCAATCCTACTGGAGGGTTCTCCCCTGGATAAGCCCAGTGCTCGCGAGCATAGTTGAGATAGAGGTGCATTTGACCTGCATCTGCATGTGTAAATTCTCCCAATTTGAGATCCACAATCACGAGGCAAGACAACCGACGATGAAAAAACAGTAAATCAATCCGAAACCACTGATCACCGATGCGCAATCGGCGCTGACGGCCAAGGAAGGCAAAGTCATTGCCTAGCTCTAATAGAAAGCTCTCGATGTGCTGGATTAGACCTTCCTCCAAGTCATTTTCTGAATACTCATCTTTGAGGTTCAAAAACTCTAGGACAAAGGGATCTTTTATTTCTTCCTCGGGTAAAGCCGCTTCCCCCGGCTGCGGGTGAGCCCCTTTATTCAGCATTGATGCCTTATTACGCGATAGCAACGTTCGTTCGTAAAATTTCGTAGCAATCTGGCGGTTGAGCTGGCGTAGAGACCATCCGTTTCTAAGCGATTCAGATTCATAGAACGTCCTGGCCTCTTCTGAGCGCACAGACATAAGCTTGACGTAGTGCGACCACGGTAGCAGAAAGTATTGGCTCAGCAGCTCAAAATCAGCATCTGTGGGCACCTCCTGCGGAATTGGCCAAAGCGAATAGAATCAGCGCATCTGCTCTAGATTTCGCTCCGAAAACCCTCGTCCTACCTTCTGCTTCAGGTCTGCCGATAAACGCTTAATTAGGGATTCTCCATAGATAGCTCGCCCTTCACCTTGCTGTTCAGACTCAATGATGCACCTGCCAATCTTCCAGTAGCTAACCGTCATGATGGAGTTGACAGAACGCGCAGCCGCCTGACGACCAGCTTCTAGCAGCTCAATCACATCACCTAGTACGCTTAGGTACTGGCTGTCATCCGTTAGCGCACCGTCGCCTTCAATAGAAAGCTGTTCTGCATCATTTCGGGGCTCGTCGTCGGAGTTGCTCATGGAGGAAGTAGAAAGTTTTCTTATGCCAATCGGTTATTCGATTAAGCGATTAACTGAATAATCAGTTAATCGCTTAACCAATCAGTCAGCAATTCTGCAACTAGATCGCTAAAATCTCTAGAATCCTCTACCAATTTGACTTTGACCTTATTATTTAGGGCGCGGGGCAAATAGCATCCGACTTGCGTGTAGGTAGGGTCTGAGCGCTTTCCAGTCTTGGCCCGACTCCGGAGCTGCTTAGATAGATCTAAAGACTCACTAGCCACCAGAGCCTCCTTAGATTTCAAGTCAGCCGCGATTTCCAGTACTGAAGGCGCTGCTCCATCTGGCTGTACTCGCTTCGCTGTCTTCTTTGCGAGTGTGTCAAACATGGTTGACTGCCTAGCTCTAGACTCCTTGGTCATACTTTAATACCTCCTCACCAACTGCTCGATATTCTTTCCAGGCGATACTCGCCATGCGATCGCCTGACCCCTGAACAGGGACACCAGCTAATGCTGCCTTCTCATATGCAGTTAGCTGACGGATGACCTGATCGAAAACGGGAATGTCCTGACTTTCTAGCATGACCCTAGCTTGCTCAGCGGTAGCCATTTTTCGGCTGTCAACTTTAGTTAGTAGCACTGAGTAAGCGCTTAATCGCTTAAGCGCTTCAGTAGTGTTTAGGAGTGCCTCTAATCCCAGTGCGTCAGCGGTAGTAGGTAGTATCAAAAGGTCACAGCCATCTGCCAAGGTTTCTAAGGTTTCATTGTCAGGATGAGCCTCTGTATCGACCACTATATGGTCGGCGGCTCTGCTAGCTTTCACACTGGCCGCAAAGTCACAGACGGCGAAGGGTAAGTTACCACGCTCAGCCCAGCCCATAGAAGAACGATTTGGATCGCCGTCAACCAGCAGAGTCTTTCCATCTAGACCTGCAAAAAAGCAGGCTAAGTGAACCGCCGTCGTGGTTTTTCCTACTCCACCTTTGAATCCAGCCACAGTCACGATCATTGGTTAAGCACTCCATCGCTTAATCGATTAACTGATTAATCGGATAAGCAACTAAGTGGGTAAGCGCCTATTCGCCATTGTATTCTACGGCTAAGCGGTTAATTGGTCATTCGATTAACCGCTTAATCGGATAAGCAACTAAGCAGCTAGCAACCGAGTGAGAGCGAACCCCCTATGCTTGGTCTGATCCGTAAGCAGCAAGCTTTCTGATGGAAGGATTAATTGAATAAGTGGTTAATCGATTATCTGGTTAGGCGCTTAGCCACTTATTCAGTTAGCAATGGTAATCCTCATTCCTGATAGTTGGAAGGCATGATCACACTGCTTCCCGCTTACTCTTAGGCACCTTCTCAAACAGATATTTACAGCGGCATACCCAAGACGCATCTCAAGCCTTAGACTTCTATAGAATCTCACTTGATGCTAGTTGGGAACGTGCTCCCGTCACCAGATGAATTTTTCCTTGCCCCCGGAAGTCACTGTTCAAAGTCAAGTTCTGAATGACGGCAAGATCTACCAGTTTCATCATCCAACCCTGGGCTTACTGGGCCGCATTGTCTTGCAGGACAACCCTGATGGGCTATGCCATATCTCTAGCGAGGTTGCAGGTGATCCGAATGACCCAATGACCGAAACCCGAGCACAGATTTTTGAACCGCTTAGTCAGCAGCTTTGCGCAGCCGTAGAAGCGGCGCTGGGCAAAGGGAGACAGACAGGCGCTGGTAAGCCCAACACAGGGATATCGCCTACGGCACCGAAAGAAAGAATCGCCAGCCAACAAATCCCTTGTCCGAAATGTGGTGAGATCGCGGCTTTACTCATCTTTGCCAACCAGGCAAAAGAAATCGCCGAGATGGAAGACTGCGCTCGCAAGACGTACAGCATCTACGAAGAACTAGACGTTGTAACTTGGATTATTGGCGCAACTGTCGGCACACTCAAAGGTGACCCAATCGCCCCCATATTGAGAGTGTGGCCCCAACGTCACGCCATAAAATATGGCTCGCCAAAGATGTTCGATGCGGAGTTGAATGCGATATTGCCGCGTCATTGTGGAGGAAGATTGCCTTGACCATGACGTAGCCTTAGCCTTAGCGTGGCTTTCTGTTCCAAAACTTCTCAGCGGAAATCACCGCAAAACGCTCCCTATATTTGAGCGATCGCGAGCGGTGAAACGAGCTATGGGAGGCGATCGCCCTCTCATCCGCCGTTCAAACCCCAAATAAATTACTGCCGAGTCTTGATTAATCGTGCCGCCCCTCAAAACAGCAAAGATTTGAAAAGTCATGCCGCTAGTAATTCGGCGTAGGCGATCGCCCGCCACGTTTCGGCTGACCACGGCAGAGAAAGCTGAAAGTCAGGCAGACGTTCAAATACGGACAGCTCACCCATTAACTCTGCTTCGCTGAAGCCTTGCAAAGGCACCCGCATCGGCGACTCGCTTCCGCCTTCGAGGGTGCAAACCAGCGTTACAGTCTGTGCGTCAAAGGTAATCTCAACCATTTGAGAGTGCCATCGCCAACACGTCCGGTAGGAATAGCCGCCGAGTGAGAAATTACCGCCCTTGTTCATCCGACGGAACCAGCGCCCTGACTCCAGATAGCTATAGATTCTGTTGAGCTGTAGCATCTCCTGCTCCCAAGCAGTCTGATAGGGTCGCTGAGAGTGAACCGCAGTTGGATACGCTAGCAGGGGTGATTGCCTGTCGAGGGTGCGCACTGGCAAATGCGCGTTGAGCATCTCCCTACGTCGGTCTAGCCCTTCCCATAACGCTTCCGGGTCTGACCACGTTTGGCCCTTCAGTGCTTGCCCGTCCATCGTTTGATGCATTCGTTCGACGCGAGCATGGTCAGTCGGGCAGCGCTTCCGGGTAAAGCTCACCTCAATGCCTAAAGCTATCAGCCATAGATGCAGTTTGGTTGGCCAAGGCGAAGGGCTGGTGTTGTCGTAGAAGACCGTGCCATGGTCAAAGGTGATGCGCTCGGGTAAGCCAAACTTCAAGAAGGCGCGTCGTAACGTGAGGTAGTACTCAGGCGTCGATGGATTGCGTTGATTCAAACAAGGATAGCTTTCTACCTTCAAAGAACTGAACACATCGATGATGTTGATCAGCGAGATAGCGCCTACGCCTTTCACCTTCTGGTCGCCCATCGCATCTAGCTCCCACTCCTGATGCGGCTTGGTTATCGTCTGCTCTTCTGGTTCGGGCAACGGGGAGCTGTAGCCATACTGTTTGGTGAGTCCTGATTGCTTGAGAAAGGCGGCAATGCTTGAACGGCTCGGGAGTTCGGCTAGGCTCCAGCCTTCATCCCAGATCAAGCTAGCTAGAATCGAGTCAGCCCCCCAGCCGGGATGGGCTGCTCTGACGCGACGAATGACTGAACAAATGGTGGCTGAGAACGTACTGAGTGCGCCTTTCACAGGCCGTCCCATCGTAGAGACTAGACCTGCTTTCCCTTGTTGTTGGAAGCGTCGCCGCCACTTGCGCACCGTCCAATAGTTGTCACCTAACTCGACGGCGATCTGCGCATCTGTCTTACCTTCGTTCGCCAGCTCGCCAATCTTCACGCGGACTGCGTATGGCGTGGTTTGGCCTTGTCTTTTCATCGAACCTCCTAGATACAGACTGTGTGGTCTATTCCAGTTGTCCTATCTAGCGCCCTTTATCGCTTAACGAAGGCGGCATGACTTTTCAAATCTTTGCTGTTTTGAGGGGCGGCACGATTAATCAAGACTCGGCATCCCATTATTTGGAGTCCGCCAAAAGTCCGACTAAAGCAGTCAGTCAGTCATCAAAAAGGCTTGATATCAGGGGTTGTACGTAAGGAACAGGCATTGCTTATACTAGCGCTTAGCCTTTCTCAGGATCTCTGTGTCTCGTATCAACGCCCCGGCAGCTTATTCGTTTTATAAGCAGTTTATCCTTGACTACAGCCAGGACAAGTCAGCCATCTATCAGCAGTACGGCTTTACGTTGCAGGGCAGCATTGGCTCGAAGGATTGGGAGGTCTTTGCCGCTATTCTGATGGGAGATCGCGCTAGCCTTGGTGATGGAGCTGACTTGGAAAACTTTGAGGTCAAGTCAGCTCTCATCGGGAACAGCTTTGAGTACCAATATCATCGGAATCGAGGGCTAGAGAAGCTCCAAGATGAGCGTGCGGTCGATCATCTATTCGTGGCTAGAAGCAGCACCTATCAAAATGTCGAGGTTTGGCTCGTAGACCGCGCTGAGCTACTGACGACCTTTGACAGATGGTTACCTGAGCTTCAGGAAAATTACCGCGCTGAATCTCGCCAACGATTTCGACGCTCTGTGACCTACAGGTTCGTTGCAACACAAGGGATTAAGCTGATAGAGATTAGGAATGGAACTTTGATTGAGGTAGCAGAAGCGTAGCAGCCAATGGGTTCAATATGTTTTCGCCTATCCAGGTGATGACGGGGACGCATACTGCATCACCAAACCCTGTCAGCGCTTGGTTGATTCTCTTCGGTAGGGGGTAATCGTCCGGGACGCCTTGCAGCCGCGCGTATTCACGTGGGGTCATCAGCCGCATTCTAATGCTGCCAGTCTCAACTCTGACCAGCATCTGTCGGCTGCTGCCCCCTCGCGCCGTCCTTAAACAGCCTGCAATATTATCTTTGCGAAGTTCTGCTCGCTGTTGGCCATTACGAACACGGCGGTACATTGTGCGATAGGAATAGCGGTAGCGGTGTTGCAATTCGTCAATGTAAGCGATGTTGATAGCGCTCATCATCTGTAGATGACGCTCAACTTCTGAGGCTGGCCACCACCGCTCATCGTCTTCTGATAAGTCTTCCACAATGCTGTCTAGCGATCGCGATAGTCCTTCGGGCAGTGGGGGAATATCCAAGAAGTTCCAGGTTAAGTCGCGATTGGAGGCGATCGCTCGGTCTAACGTTTTTGTCGTCAGAGACGTTGACCTTTGAGCTAACGTCAGCACGTCATCATTAGGTTCAGCAGTTTGTACGCCTACTACAAACACTCTGAGCCTACTCTGCGGGACGAAACGAGCAGCGTCAATAGCAAAGACATCACAGGCATAACCTAGTTCGTTAAGTGCCTTAATTGTGAGGCGAAAGTCTTTCCCTTGATTCGATGTCAACCAGCCGCCAACGTTCTCAAGCATCACTAAAGGGGGTCTGCGCTGTTGACGCTTGAGAACTTCAATGAACCCCCAGAAAGCGCCTGAGTGACGACCGCTAATGCCTTCTAGGTTGCCTGCTAAGGAAAGGTCGATACACGGGAAAGAAGCCGTTGCCAGTAGAGAGGGCGGAACGTCCGTTTGGCAAAGGTCGAATACGTTTTCGAGGGCGTAGTGATCTTCAGCTTCCTGGAAATAGGCAGCGTACATATCGAACTTCTCACGCGCCCAATCGTTGGCGAAGATGATGTTCCAGCCAGCTCTTTCAAGCCCCAACCGCACTAGGCCAATCCCAGCAAAGTATTCGGCGCAGGTTCTATAGCTGGACGTTCGCTCAACAGTATTGAGCGGTAAGACTGACTGCATTGCTGTAGAGGTAAGCATAGGCGGGGGCTACTCGCAGAATAGGTGCTGGCTTGAACCAACCCCTTTAAGAATGGCGTCTCAATACGTTTGTATCATAATTTGAGAGCTGACACAGAGTATCAGCTCTACTCTACTTCAGTGCTATTCACTAACTCCTGTAACCCGTAATCGACTCCAGCTTCACAAGTTGCGCAGCCGGTGCCGGGAAAATAGCAAAGAAGAGTAGGCAAACACTACATATAGCGGACACATGATTTTATTATCGGCAATGTATGTCCATATCTAGTGTTTCAGCCTTGCCGATCTTGTCAGTCTCTGCTAATTTAAACGAGAATCGCAAGAATCCCTAAGCATTAAGGGAAATGAAATGGCACTATCCCTTGAGCAAAAGCGCAAAGCTATCGAAGCTGACATAATTCAACGCAAAGAGCAGTTGGCTCAAAAAGAGGATGAACTGATGCACCTTCAGATACTGATTCCTCAGCTCAAAGCTGCAATCGCAAACCATGAGTCCATGCTTAAATCCCTAACAAGGGGAGTAGAAGAGAGTACTGACACACTCAACTTAGAGCAGACCATACACCGAAGCCCTATGGATATGCTTCGGAACGAGTTCAAAGGAATGAGGTTAGGTAATATTGCAGCTCAGGTCTTGGATGAGCACTCGATATCGTTGACAACGACTGAGCTAGCTCGCCTCATCTACGAAACTAAGAATAGCGATGAGTTTAGTCGAGCTAGAAACTCCCTTTCCGCCGAACTTCGTACTGGTGTGAGAGATAGCCATCCTAGATGGAAAAAGATTGGCCGAAATGCCTACGCAAGCTTGCAATACTCTCAGGAGGAAGCTGCCTAAAGCCTAATAAAACAATCAGATCAAGCCCCAATAAAATAGCCCGACACCCGTATCGAGCGCCGAGCCGTCTTTTTTTCGTACTTCTAGACTAGCACAAGCCTCAAAAGTGACTACGTAGGGTGTCGGCTTATCTCCGAGCGAACAATTACCTTTTGAGGAAATTCAATGAGAATTCAGAAAAATAAGCCCCCGAGCACATACCAAGATATTGAGCTAGATGCTTACAAGGAAATGCTACGTCAGGCGAGACATACCTTTAACCTGCACTGTCTTGGGGTAATCGTCTGTGCCGCAATCACTGCGGGAGGCGGATATGCGTTTCTGTCTACTGGTCGGACAGTAGAAGGAGCTGTTACAGGGGCCGCAGGCACAGGGGCTATTGCTTGCTTCAGTAAGTTAGCAAGAGACTCTATAAAAGACTCAGAACGAAAGCTAAACAGAATCGTCAAGCAAGTAAAAACACCGTCATAGAGGATACGATTCCTAACTTGGCTGCGACGGTGGCGACTGTGTGATAGTCTCTCGCACAGTCGTTGAATTATTGTGCATCTGCGTCAGCAAGACTGAGTACCCTTTGCGTAGGATGCTATTGGCTAACCTCTCTAGACCATAAGAAAAACGACCGTTTTTTTGATAGTCAGAGTGCGATTTATGCTCAGCAGCTTATGTGTAATATCTGAAGTTTGGCTGTGGCGACTGCCCTTCCGGAATTTCACGAAGTATGTCACCTACCAGTTTAGAAAACCGTAGGTCTATAGGCGAGGAGCCTGCATAGTCGGCAGAATTGAAATTCATCTTGGTCAGTAGCAGTATCTCTTTCTTAATTTGAGCATCTGAAGCATCCCCTACGTGGTCAGCTATCTGAAGGGGTGAGGGAACATGACCATGAGGATATTTGCCCATCTCCGGAATATATCCAGTCGTATACAAGTAAGATATGTCCCCTGCGGTGAAGCTTGAACCTCTTAGAGGAGGATACTGACCTGCCCGAATCAAGCGCACGTTATTGGAAAAGCGAAGTGAAACTAAGTCATACTGCTCCACATCAGAAGAACATAGAGCCTGCTCAAACCCTGAACGCTCTTCTGGCTCGAATCGAGAGCTTTTGTGAACCACAACACGACGCGGGAGCTGTCGTCGTTCGCTACGATAGCGTCTTAGCACCATTTGCAATAGTTCATGAGCGGTGTCTTCGGGTAAGTGAGGAGAGCGACTCTCCTGCTGACTATCCCAACGAAAGCTAGGCCCTCTTAGAATGAGACCTTCCCCATTGTGGTCGAATGCTTGCACAACGCTGCTTCTTAGTGTACTTGCACTACCAAGAGGACGGAAAAAGCTTATACCTATGAAACAAGTCCCTGGGTTTAAACCGACGGGTGCCCACGGTAACCCTTCGACCTTAAAGTACAATCCTGTAAAAAGATTCCAAGCAATCTTAGAACGATGGTCGAGCTTTCGACGCGAATTGACTAATCCGATAGTAGTCTCTTGCAAGATCTGCGTCGGCTTGCGAAACTGCATCGCTGATGCTTTAAAGGCACGTCGTAAGTCGCGATGAACATCAATTTTATTATCCTTGTAATTAGCAACGCGGCATCCCTTCAGAAGATCATTAGGAGGAACAAAGACGATATAGTCAAGCGGGTAGTCTCTCTGCGTTAGTAGCTCCAACTTGTCTTCTAAGATCTCTAGAAACCGTTCAAAACGCTCGCGCTGGCTTCTGATTCCTGAAACTTCAAGGATCTCCCTCCTGGTGATTGATTCACATATATTCTCGTCCATACGTAACTCGCAGCGAAAACCCCGATCTGCACGACATCCTGGAAAGGCTATCTGATCGTTCTCGCTATCGACACCATCAGCCAAGTCAGAATAGAAATGTCTAGCCGCGTCCATCCCCTCTGCTGAACCAATGAATCCAACATGAACTTCTTGCTTATGACGGCTAGTACCCAACGAGCGAGGGCCATATAGCGCGATTCCAATCTTTGGATGGCAGTGCGCTCCGTCTTCCGCAAACAGTAATTTGGGCTCCTCATAGTATTGAGCAGAAAGTTCAGGGGAGTGTAGCTGAAGCGGACTGATTTTTCCTATTGTCATGTTGGCTTAGATCTCATCTAGTTCGTCATTTATCTCTTCGTAGCCCTCCTCTTCTCCATCCAGTACCTGCATTAGCTCGCTGTAGCTGAATAAGTCATGGGTATACACTTGGTTTTTGAAAGGCTTTACGTCTCCAGCTACACCAGGCCAGTCAATATCAAAGGTCAGAAGCTGTGCAGTGCTAACTACGGCTGACTGACTGCCAAAATTGAGAATGATTTGTGGTTTGCCGCTACTAAGATAGTCTCGCCAAAAATGAACTTCATTTAGGTATAGATCGTTGTACATACGAGCTTTTAGCTGCGTCGAACGCGGGCCAATCTGCTTAGACGGCAAAGGCATTTTACCGTCTGATGTGAAGTGGCGCTCAGGTCTGATGCTTAGACACCACTGTAACGGAGCTACCTCATGAAATCTAAGAGAGGTAGCTAGATGAATCCAGAGATTCTTGAGTTCTCCAGTATCCTTTCGCCTCTGAGGCCATGCAACCTTTCTGTCGGAGCGCCTTTGGTTTGGAGGTCGATAAGTTACAGAACGCTCTTCGGTATCGTTGATAGCAGGGAAGAAGTAGCGATAGTGCTTAGGATCGTATTGCATTGAAAGGCGACTCGTAAACTTATACAAAGAACGATTCAGCAATGTTTGATAACGACGCTTCCCTTCAGCAGACTCCCATAGCTCCTGAGCCGGAATCATTTGAATATCACTACTAGAGGAAACTGAACGGAACGGGTTATTCGATTTTCTGAGGTCGTGAAACGTATACAGCCGACTTTCCTTCAGTATAAATGGTGTAAGCTCCCACTTATCGAATGGATAATGCAACGCCATCTTCACTTCGCCATCTTCGCGATCGCCATATCCAGTAGGAGCCGAAAAGACAAATGCAGGAAGATGTGAGACAGCTAGCAAGCTGCTGTGCAAGCTATCTTGAATCATTGCCTCGGGCGAGTCAGTATCCTGCTTATTCAAAGCGCGAATCTTCTCTTCGTGAGCCTGCTTCATTGCGTGTAACACAGGCACACCGTATGTTCGCCATTGTGCATCGACTAGCCTGTGGTGATCGCGGCATAGCAGAACCAGGTTAGTATGCTTATTGCGCTCTTCTTCTGGAAAGGAATCATCTCCCCGAGGCCCATCTGATTCATAGGCCACAATATGAGCTATCTCACCTGTTACGACAGAGTCGTCTAGCTCTGTGCCTTCTTGCACTAATGACTGACTACAATTGTGAAAAGCGCACATGCCGCCAGAGCGTAGGCAGAGCAATTTAATTTCTTTTTCCGATATCTTCTTCCGACTCACAAAGCAACCTACGATAACTACGCTGAAAGGAAATGCCTCACAATCAGTCTTAAGGATTGACGGCTATAAAGCATCTTCTACCAGGCTCAGATTCGCAACACGTCTGTACTAGCAGTCATTGTAGAGTAGTTATGTGTGCTGTACAGCACACATAACTTTGTTTTGTCAATACTCTACTCTTTTTGAGAGTCTTAGCATGTGTCAGAAACGCTCGTTTGCAACACAAAAACACAGCAAGCGATTCTCAACCAAGGCAATAGATCTTTAGCGTCTTACAACCCATCTTATAATCTATGTGTTATAACTTAGTTATACAAATGAGTTGCGAGACAAAAGACTATGCTGATTGGATATGCCCGCGTTTCGACTTTCGAGCAGGACTTAAATTTACAAATTGACGCGCTAGAGAAGGACGGGTGCGATCGCATATTCCTAGACAAGGGTGAGAGCGGCTCAAAGGATTCGCGGCCTGAGTGGGATAAATGTTTGGAGCATCTGCGCAAAGGTGACACGTTGGTAATTTGGAAGCTTGACCGCGCTGGTCGTTCGACCAAGCATCTGATTGAGCTATCAGATAAATTAGAGAAGCGCGGTATAGAGCTGCGCAGCCTGCGAGAGCAGATTGATACATCTACAGCTATGGGGCGATTTTTCTTTAGAACGATGGCCAGCATTGCCGAGCTGGAGCTAGACATCATTCGCGAACGCACTATGGCCGGTTTGGCTGCTGCCAAGGCAAGAGGCCGCAAAGGTGGGCGCAAAAAGTCCATCACCAAGGGTCAAGAACTGGAGGCGAAGCGGCTCGTTGCAGCAGGTGGGCTGAGCGTCACTGATATCTGTGAGCAGGTGGGAATCAGCCGCGCAAGCTATTACCGGCTGATTCCCCAAAAATAGACCTAACCTAACGTCAGTTCGGGATAAGAAAAACGCCACAAGCCAAAAAAAGGAGGGCTAGGTACGCTGAAATTACAAACCAATCAGCCCTGGCCCTCCACTATGTCTAGCTTAGAAGAACTCTTTTGCCACGTCGATGACTTTTGCCAGTTTTTCGAACCCCAATGGCGGCAGCAGTTGCTTAGCAATGGCCTAAAAACCCGTCAGCGAAAGCGGTCGCTTTGCCTGAGTGAAGTAATGACTATCCTAATTGGCTTTCACCAAAGCCACTACCGAGACTTCAAACACTACTACGTGCATCACGTCTGTAGGTACTGGCGCAAGGCGTTTCCTAAGCTGGTGAGCTATACCCGCTTTGTCGACTGGACACCGTCATGCCTGCTGCCGCTATGCTGCTACTTGAAGACTTGCTTCGGTGAGTGTACCGGCATCAGCTTCATCGATGCGACGAGCTTGAAAGTTTGTCACAACCGTCGAATCTCCCAGCACAAGGTGTTCAAGGAGATGGCGGCTCGCGGTAAGACTTCAGTTGACTGGTTTTACGGCTTCAAACTTCACCTGGTAGTCAGCGAATGCGGTGAGCTACTGGATATCACGATTACACCGGGCAATACAGACGATCGCAAACCCGTCGTAGACTTGCTCAGCGGCTTGAGTGGCAAAGTCTTTGCCGACCGAGGCTACGTCAGCGCGAAGCTGGCAAAGCAATTGCTCGAAACCTTTGATATTGAGTTCTTTGCCAAACCCCGGCGCAATATGAAGAACCACCTGATGCGACTGACTGACAAGCTGCTCACCCGCAAGCGTTCTATCGTGGAGACGGTGATTGACCAGCTCAAGAACATCTCGCAGATTGAACATTCGCGTCACCGCAGCCCGACCAATTGCTTTGTCAACATTATCTGCGGCCTCATCGCCTATTGTCACCAGCCGAAAAAGCCTGGACTCCATTTAGAATGGGCCTTGCCGCCTGCGGCTTAACCCGAACTGAGGTTAACCTAGCCTAACCTCCCAGCCCCAAACAAAAGCCCGCGCACTCAGATGAGTGCGCGGGCTTAAAGCTTTTTAGTAGGGTGAGCGTGTCCCAGATTTTCTATAGCTCATGCCAACCGCTTAAGCTGTGCGATCGCGTTTTGAATAGTGCGGGCCTTTCCTGGTGTGCTGGGCAATGGGATTCTATTGCCGCTTAGGCTTTGCCATATTTCATGCTTGCCATTCTGCCTGACGAGCTGCCAGCCTAGCTCGACGGCTATGGTGCGGATGCGTTTGGATTCTGTCATGGCTTGCCTTCATCCTCAAGAATCAGAGTGCCTGCTGTAGCTTAGTAGGCTCCATTGTCAGCATCTTGGCTGAACTAACGAAAGCTCGTTGGCTCCGCATCAAAATTTAGTTCGCCAACAGTGTCCATTACTACTCAAGAGTCAAGACGAAGAAGCAAGGTGGACAGCTATTATGAACGAAGATATAGAGGCAGGGCAGATGCTTGACCGTTCACCAGAGGATATCGAAGGGGTGCAGGACCAGCGGCATTGGCTGATGGTTACGCTTTCCAGTATTGGCGATGCCGTCATCACGACGGACGCCGAATTGCGGGTCACGTTCCTGAACCCGGTTGCCGTGGCCTTGACGGGGTGGACGGAGCAAGAGGGCGTGGGGCAATCGCTCGACAGCGTGTTCCGCATCATTAACGAGGAGAGCCGTCAGCCGGTCGAACCCCCGGCCGTGCCAGCCTTGCGGGAAGGTCGCACTTGTAAGCTGGAGACCCACAGCATCCTTGTCGCCAGAGATGGCACTGAACGACCGATGGACAGCAATGCCGCCCCGATTCGCGACGAGGGCAACGTAGTCGCCGGTGTCGTGCTGGTCTTTCGGGACATCA
The DNA here is from genome assembly GCA_003242035.1 of Nodosilinea foveolarum. Taxonomy (GTDB): domain Bacteria; phylum Cyanobacteriota; class Cyanobacteriia; order Phormidesmidales; family Phormidesmidaceae; genus Phormidesmis; species Phormidesmis foveolarum. Next base: position 34,739 of record QBMC01000025.1, read on the forward strand.
CTCAACGCCGGACGGCGGAAGCGTCATTGGAAAAAGCCTTAGCCTACACGGACGACATCATCTCGACGTTGCGAGAACCGTTCTTGGTTCTCAACGTCGATTTGCGAGTGCAGACGGCGAACCGTGCCTTCTACGAATCGTTTCAGGTCTCGAAGGGGGAAACGGAAAACCGCTTGGTGTATGACTTGGGCAACGGCCAGTGGGACATTCCCGGCCTGCGGACTTTGCTGGATGAAGTCCTATCAAAAAACAAATCTGTTCAGGACTTCGAGGTTGAACACACCTTCCCGTCTCTCGGTCGAAAGACCATGTTGCTCAACGCCCGGCCATTTCCTCCAGAGTCGAAACACCCTGAGCTAATCCTGCTGGCCGTGCAAGACATTTCCGCCTTACGGGCGCGGGCCGACGAACTGGCCGAAGCCAACAAACTGGCCGAAGCCAACCGCAACAAGGACGAATTTCTGGCGACGTTAGCCCACGAACTAAGGAACCCTCTGGCCCCGATCGGCAACGCCGCTCATTATCTCGGTATGGATGACTTGGAGATCACGGCCGTGAAGTCGGCCAGCGCTGTCATCGCACGGCAAGTGGCGGTGATGATTCGCCTCGTTGATGACCTTCTCGACGTGTCCCGTATCAGCCGCAAAAAGTTGGACATCCGCAAGGAACGGGTTGAACTGGCGACGGTGTTGGATAGTGCCGTGGAAAGTAGCCGCCCGCTGATCGACAAGTCGGGCCACGAACTTACTGTCAGCCTGCCGACAGAGCCGGTTCTACTGGACGCCGACCCTATCCGGCTCGCTCAGGTCTTCTTAAATCTCCTAAACAACTCTGCTAAGTACACGAATCGCGGAGGGCGAATATGGCTCACCGCTACACGGCAAGGGAGCGATGCAGTCATCAGCGTGCGAGACAACGGCGTCGGTATTCCTGCGGACATGCTGGCCCGTGTCTTCGACCTGTTTACACAGGTTGGTGGACCGTTGGAGAGGTCGCAAGGTGGACTCGGTATCGGCCTGACACTGGTGCTGCGGCT
>QBMC01000260.1 GCA_003242035.1 Nodosilinea foveolarum
CTGATTACGAAATTCAAATGTCATCGTGACTCTCCTCTCGGAAATGACGCCTAGCCTGACAAGCTTAAAGCCTGATGGAATCAGATGAAAATGACAGTTATTGATGGGTCAGTCCTTAGTCCGACCAAATCCAACATCTCATCAACGCGCTGCTTGCGTTCCGAGCTGGCAACGCCCTTCATCTTGAGGCCGAATTCAACATTTTTCCAGATCGTTTTATGGGGAAACAGCGCGTAGTTTTGAAACATCATCGAGGTGTTTCGCTTGGCCGGGGGCAGGTGCGTTACTGGGCGATCGCCAATCAAAACCTCTCCCGCCGTTACCTCCTCATGCCCCGCAATCATTCTTAGCGCCGTCGTCTTACCACAACCGCTAGGGCCTAACAAACAGCAATAAGCCCCCGACGGAATGTCCAACGTGATATTCTCGATAGCTGTAAACGTGCCGTACTTTTTAGTCACCGAGCGCAACGAGACACCCGCTGCCACACTAGCTATCTCGGACACTGTCTTTTTAGACACCGTCTCAGGATGAGTCACAACAGATTGAGTGCTAGCCGTCATAAGAGAACCTGATAACAACATGGAATCTTTTGGGCTGTGCACGATTGTATACAAGCAAATTGACATGGAACTGTATACAATGTAGCCAAATTCTCTAAATCCTTTAGAACCCTTCACGAGGTCAGCCTATGTCCGATGCATCGCCAACCGCTAAGCGCGTTTTCATTTGCGGCTCAGCCCTACGCGGTCAGCCCGACCATCAAAACTTACAGTCGGCTACTTTCTTAGGTGAAGCCAAAACTGCACCTAACTATCGACTGCACGCCGTAAAAGATGGCTGGCATCCCGGCATCTATGCCACCGAGACCAGCGGCATTTCTATTCCAGGCGAAATTTATGAGCTGACGCCCGAGCAGTACGACTATCTTGTATCTACTGAACCCCCGGATATGTACCCGGCAAAGGTGGATTTAGAGAATGGAGAACAGGCGATCGCCATGCTATATCCTCAAAAACTCATCGAAGAAAACGGCTATCCCGATATTTCTGAGATTGGCGGATGGGCCGCTTATAAACAACAGTCATCATAAAAACAACTGCTTCTAATCAACGCAGCGGCCACAGAACAACTAGGAGACTCTGATGAGCAAAGTACTCATTAAAGGCGGACGAGTCGTCACGGCAGTAGATGACTACGTGGGTGATATTCTCATCGAAAATGGCAAAATTGAAGCCATTGGCCGCAGCCTGAATGTAGAAGAGGCCGAAACACACGATGCCACCGGAAAACTCGTCCTCCCCGGCGGTATCGACGTGCATGTGCATATGGAAACGCCCATGGGCAACGACGTATACACCTGCGACAGCTTTGAGAGCGGCACTAAATCAGCCGCGTTTGGTGGCACCACAACCATCATCGACTTTGCCCAACAGTTTCACGGCGACAGCCCCAAAGCCGCCCTAGACAGGCGCTTGGCCGCTGCCGCCCCGCAATGTTCTGTAGACTACGGCTTTCACGTCATTTTGACCGATGCCAACGCAGACGCCCTAGCCGAACTCCCCGATTTGGTGAACTACGAAGGCGTTTCCAGCTTTAAGCTATACATGGCCTATCCCGGCGTCATGATGGTAGATGATGCCGCTATCTACAAGATTATGCGCAAGGTCGGAGCGCACGGCGGCATGGTCAACGTCCATGCAGAAAACGGCGTGGTGATTCAGGCACTGATTGATGAAGCGCTAGCGGCTGGCAACACCTCGCCGAAGTTTCACCAGATGACGCGGCCCCGGCTGATGGAAGGAGAAGCCACTCATCGGGTGATTCGCATTGCGGAGCTAGCTGAAGTGCCGGTTTATATTGTGCATCTTTCAGCAAAAGAGGCTTTGGATGCGGTGGTGGAAGCGCGCGATCGCGGCATTCACGCCTTTGCCGAAACCTGCCCGCACTACTTGTTTCTAGATAATTCCGAATATGATCGCCCAGGGTTCGAAAGCGCTAAATATGTGATGACCCCGCCTTTGCGCGACCACAAATGCCAGCACGAGCTGTGGAGAGGCCTACAGTTCGACGACTTGCAAATTGTCTCTACCGATCACTGCCCTTTCTGCTTCAACGAAAACCCGATGGGAATTTTGAAATCTAAACGATTTGGAGAAGACAACTTTAACCAGATTCCAAACGGTGCCCCCGGCGTAGAGCTACGGCTAGAGCTGCTGTACGACGGCGGCGTAAAAGCAGGCAAAATCAACCTCAACCGCTTTGTTCAGCTTACGGCAACCGCGCCCGCCAAAATGTTTGGGCTATTTCCTCGCAAAGGCACTATCGCCGTTGGCAGCGACGCCGACATCGTGCTATTCGATCCTGAAAAGCGCCATACAATCAGCGCCAGCACACAGCATTCCAACGTGGACTATTCTCTTTTTGAAGGGCGCAGTATACAAGGAAAAGTAGAAAAGGTATTTTTACGTGGAGCGCTGATTGTTGACGGCGAAAAGTGGCTAGGACGAGCAGGTATGGGGCAATATCAAAGCCGCTCAGCATCCGGCAGAGTGATTTGATCGAGACGAAGAGAACGCTTCGACTAAAAGAGAATACGATCGCCCTCTAACGTAATAGATTTTGGAATGAGTTTTTCGACAATTGGCAGGTCAATCTCACCCGCAGAGCCGTCGAGAATTGAAAAAAGAGGTGATATTGACGACTCACCTTTTCGGCTTTCTAACAAGCGACCAACGCGTTCGTAGAAATCTTCCAATTCAGACGTATTTAGCTGAGCAAGGCTATCTAGTAGCTGCCGAGTATCTAACGTAAAGTCTGCCTTAACGACTACTGAAACCATGGGACTAGCGCCTATCTTGAGAGCTTTAGAGAATTGCCCTAATTTTAGACAATAAGCGGCTCAGCGCGATCAAACTTAGTCGATTCAGTATTGTTGTACACCATCCAAACAAAAAAACTCCACTGCTACAAGACAGCGGAGTTCTAAAGCTGAAAACGGCTTGTAAAACCGCTCTTTGTTCGTTAAGAAAGCTCAGAGGCTTCTAGTTTGCTTTTCTCAGTTGCGGCTTCGATGCGATCGCCCTCAGCCGACTTCAAATTGAACTTGCGACCCACCCCAGCGATCTTCTCATCTAAACCATTCTTGAAGAAGTAGCCAGAGAGAAAGGTGCTAACCGCCGAGAGAATAACGGGGCCGAGGATAAACGCCAGCAGCCCATTAACCGTAAAACCAGGCACTAATACAGACGCGAGCCAGAAGCAAAAGCCGTTAACCACTAGCGAAAAAGCGCCTAGCGTCAAAAACGTTACCGGCAGCGACAACAGCTTCAACACCGGCTTGACGGAACCATTGACAACGCCCAGCGAGAGCGCTGCCAAAATCGCTGCTGCAAAAGTCGCAATGCCTACGCCCGGAACGGCCAAGTCTACGACTAAAAGGCTCAGCGCAGTCACGAGTGTGGTGATAAAAAGTCCTAACATAATAATGGTTCTCTTCTTTTGAATGGTGTACTTTACTTAAAAACAGCCTTAAGAAAGACTTTGAAAACGGTCTTGGGAGCTAGTCTTGAAAGCTAAACGTTGATCTCTCTAGAGTCTTGAGGTAGCTCTAGCGTCTCGTAGTGCTTGGCGATCGCCCAAACCGCGTGAATGCTTCCAGGCAACCATCCTAGAAGAGTAAGCGGCAAATTGATAAAGAAGGCAGGGCTGATACCATAGGTAAGAAACACCCCAAGTGGTGGAAGTGCAACGCCGAGTCCGTAGCGAATGAGTTTAGTCATAGTTAATCTGTTTTCTCCTTTTGGTTTACTCTTATAGAATGTCAGAGACAATCTGTTCGCGCAGTGTAGAGAACCCAAGAAAACAACGTGAAAACCATACCAAGGTGAGGATTTCGTCTATTTCAGGTTCGGTTTATACGAACAGGATGGCTAAATGCACCAGCGAGCTTGCAAAGATCGACCAGAAGGGATGCGATTTATGGTGCAATACCTCTGGAGTTGGCTAAGCATTGGTTGGTTAAGCATTCTAGCAACAATCATTTTAGTGAAAGTTATAGAGACTTAAACCTGCACAAAAGGGTATAACAGCTCGGCTCGAATGTGTCTATGGACAGATATTTAAGTAGGTTTTGTAGCACTTTGCTAACAGTTTGAGGCAAGCCAATTCTGCGAGAACGGCAAGCTATCAGCGACAATCATCAGGTTGCCTACCATGTTCTGACGCGCCTAAGGGGCCGTTAAGAAACAAGCTCATGCTTTAGAGCTAAGGTAGAGGATAGCTCAA
>QBMC01000261.1 GCA_003242035.1 Nodosilinea foveolarum
TCGGGTTTTCAGTCCCTAACCTATCAAGCTATCTCTGCAAATGAAATAGCCCTGGCTTTCTAATGCTTTATACGTTAGTGATGAGAAATTCGCTCAAGACTTTTCACTGCTCTCCCTTGCAAGCAAACAAAAGAAAAAGCTAGTGCAATATATTCTAGGACGATTGGAGAAGGAAAAATCAGGGCTTGCTGTCAAAGAAGATAGCTTTACGATAGAACATATCTTGCCTCAAAATCCTAACGAAGCGTGGCGACACAGCTTCAGAGAAGATGAGATAGACGAGGCAACTTATAGAATCGGAAATATGACGCCTCTAGAACAATCACTCAATGCGAAAGTAGGCACAGAATCTTACGATGAGAAAAAGAAAGTCTATCAGCAGAGCGTGTATCAAATAACTCAAAATATACAGGCTGAAGACTGGAATATGTCATCTATCGTCAGACGGCAGGAAAGTATGGCAGAGAAAGCTGTCTGTATATGGCGAATCGACTATTGAAGTAGCCGGGAATACCTGTTTCTCAATACTTTTTCCAACACTGTTAAGCGATATTTTTTACAGCCTCAAGCGCTTCGATCAGCGCGTCTTTTACTTCAGTAGAAGAGTATGCTGCCATCTGTTGAATGCGCAAGACGATTATTTATCTGCACAGTCAGTCCACTGTCCGGCTTGCTCTAGCGATCTAGAAAGCGCTACGAGTACAGTCACTAGCTCTGTGCCAATGGTTCCAGAGGAGATGGGCGATCGCTCCCCTCCCTCCACGCACTGAATAAAATGCTTGCAAACATCGCCCAAAGGCTCAGAGTTAGCTAGCTTCAATGGCACCGTCTCTATCTGCTGCGGTGTGAACCAGCCATCCTGCTTAGCAAAGCGCCCTCTCTGCTCAACTAGCGGCTGCTCCCAATTCATCTCATCAAAAATCAACGTCGCTTCGTCACCCACCACGCAAAGCCGCCGCTGCTTATCAGGGTTTGCCCAGCAGAGGTGAATTGTCGCCTGAAAGCCGCTGGGATATTGCAACCGACACCACATCACGTCGGCTAAGCCATTGGGGGAAAGCGACGTTTGGACATCGAGCTGAAGCCAACTGCTGCCCTGGCACTGTACTCGCACCGGGCTTTCGCCTAGCCAGTAGTTGAAGATAGAAATATCGTGAATCGCTAAGTCCCACAGCGCATCGACATCGCGACGAACTGGGCCAAGATGGGTGCGAGTAGCGTAGCCGTAGCGTAAGGGGCCGAGGTGGGCGATCGCCTTTCTCCCCTCACGCACCGCACCATGAAACAAATATGTATGGTCAATCACAAGCTGTTTTTGCTGCCGCTCAGCCAACTCACACAGCCTCTGCGAACTCGCCACGTCCAAGGTCAGCGGCTTCTCGGCCAACACGTGCAGTCCCTTTTTTAGGGCAGCTTCAATCAGTTCGTAGTGAGTTGCGGCGGGCGTGGCAATCACGCAGGCGTCCAAACCGTCTAAAGCCATCGCTGCTTGCCAGTCACTAGTCAGCGCGATTGAGTGGTCTGAATTTGAGCTGTCTAGATCAGATTTGAGCGTCGCCAAGCGTTCGGGTGAAGCCTCCACTACGGCTCGCAGGTTTACCCGAGGATGCGCTGAGAAGTGCCGCAGCAGATGGGTTCCCCACCGCCCTACGCCAAACAAAGCAAGATTTACGGGCGGTAGAACGGCCAACGGCTGAGACATAAGGAGGCTCTGAATAGCAAACGAGATAGCGTAATCTAGCTCGCGAATTTGGTCTTAAGATGCCCGCGCCGGGTTCTTTATTTCAATTTCTTTTGTTTCAACGTTCTCAGCAGTAAAGGTCTCTCTATCAGCGCCCTGCTGAAGTTTGCCAAAAGCGATCTCGGCAGCAGCCTGCTCCGCCTGTTTAATAGAGCGTCCCTTGCCCTCACCTAGCAACACTCCATTAAACCAGACCTCAGCCCGGAACCTTTCTTCGTCTCCATGTACCTGGCTAATTTCTTCTGACTGGTAAATCGGCAGCGATTTGTACCGAGACTGAGTTATCTCCTGTAGCGCCGCCTTGTAGTTTTTCCTGGCCGGATCGCTGCGCAGCTCTTTCGTCATTCGCTCCAAATGTGGATCTAGCCAGGGATGAATCAGGCTGAGGTTGCCCGTACTCAGGTACAGTGCGCCCAAAATTGCCTCGACGGTGTCGGCTAGTCTAGAATTTGCGCCCGCTTTGTCTCCAGCCGCACTTTTGGATAGCACGAGGTAATGGTTCAGGTTATAGCGTTTGGCTAGGGTGGCTAGGGCGCGATCGCTCACTAATTGCGATCGCACTGCCGACATTTCCCCCAGCGACATCTCTGGAAACATCTCCATCAAAAACTCACCCGCCGCCAGCCGCAGCGCCGCGTCTCCCAAAAACTCCAGCTTCTCATTATTCACCGTCGCCGAGCTAGAAATATCCGTCAGCGCCAGATCCATCAGCGCCAACTCAACCGCCCCTACCGGCAGCTCCAACTGATCCATCAGCGTCTCTAACAACTGACGCCGCACCACCGTCATCAAACTACTCACCTTTGGTTTTGTATAGAAATAGAGCTGGACCTAAGCCGGGTTCTGTTCCTACAGAGCAAGCTCCGCAGGGTGGTTATCTATCTGGGACGCCTGTTACCAGACGCCTCTAGCGGCACATTCCAGCGGAGTGAGGAAAAACGCCAACCCATCCACTCCTTCGGCCTTGCACCCAACCGGGGTTTACCTGGCCAGCACCTCTCGATGCTGCCGGTGCGCTCTTACCGCACCCTTGCACCCTTACCTGTGATAGCGCGAGGCTATCCATCGGCGGTATGTTTCTGTGGCACTTTCCTCACGGTCGCCCGCACTGGGCGTTACCCAGCAAGTTTGGCATTTGGGGTGCCCGGACTTTCCTCAGATACCGCAGCAGGTTTAACGCCGCTTCAGTATCCGCAACCACTGAGCCAACTCTACGCCCTACAGTCTATCGCGCTAGCTGGTCTTCCTAAAGCATAATTGGCGATTTGGCAGCCACTAACTTTCTTTTTGACGACCCAGGAACCAATTCCCGTCGGATGCTTTTTGGTTAAACTTGCGGCTGAGCCAACGCAGAGGCGGAAACGCAATTTTATCGACCTTAATGATCAGTTCTAAGCTGAGCGGCACTAGCAAATTCAGCATTTGGCTGTCTGGCTCGGTCGTGCGCTTAAAGCCAATCATTAGGTCGAGGCCGCACAAATTCTGTTTATTTTCCTTTTCATCCTCTGGATTGGTCACCTTCGACATACCCACTCGCTGCGTCAAATCGAGCAGCGGCTGAACCCGATCCACCTGGTTTGTTTGCGGATCGCGAGCATAGTTATTCTCAGTATTCACGTTAGAAACTACGCGCTGCCCCGGATTTACCACGCTAAAAACCTGACTCTGCATTAAGTCGAGCGGCATATTGGGCGTGCTGCGAATAATCCGGTTGCCCTGACCAAACATTTCAATCGAGCTGCGATCCCAGTAGATATAAATCTGCCGATCTGGGGTCATGTTTTGTACAGACACCACTAAATAAGGAACCGGCCTTAGTTTTTCTTTACCCACCGGCTCTATGCGAATAATCACTTTCGGCTGTAGGGCTTCTTGGGCCGCTTCCTCGCTCATACCTAATAGTTTGAGCGGAATTAAATCGGGGGAGGTAGCAGGCACCTTTTTGTTGCTATCAAAAAGAATAAAGACGACCGGCTTTTTGGGTTTAGGTTTGTCGCCTTGGGCTTTACCGAAGCCAACTTCACGGGCGATCGCCTTCACATGTCTAGCATCCGGCTGTGCCGATAGCTGCAATTGAGTCTGCTCAGCCGCAAATTTATTATCCAGCCTAATTTCAACGCGTTCTTCTCGCTTCTTTTCAAGCGTCAGCGCCATCTGATACAGCACATAAAACACGACTAAAAAATAAACGGATAGAAGAAGCGCATTCATAGCGGCTGTTCGGGGTTGCCCAAGGTTGCAGGCGGTTGATAATTGCCCATAGCTTACACCGATCTAGCGGAAGGTCGAGTATTCATCTGACATTACGTTCTACAGGCAAGCATCTAAACAAACGCCGTATATCCACACAAATGCGGTCTCTATACCCTTTGCCAGAGGCTTTTATCATCTAGAAAAGCTATTGTTAAAGTATTGTGATGTAGATATTTAGCAGCCATTTAGTCTTTGACGAAAGCGCTGCGTTAAACAATATCGAACAGCCTGTCTGAAGCAGGGCTATTTCATTCTAAATATACGTTTAAGTGTGTCTAGACTAAACTGGCAGC
>QBMC01000262.1 GCA_003242035.1 Nodosilinea foveolarum
TAGGGGCGCAGCCATAGCATTAGAAATGTGAACAGGAATAGTCTCTATTCTACAAAACTATCTTATGAAAGATTAGACTGACCTACTTAGAAGCGACGATGAAGATCTTTCACCTGCTCGGCTAGCTCGGCCACCGGGCCTTCTATCGGGAGATCTGGAACAATATCCTGAATAGGCAAAATTTGTATCGGAGGAGCTGAAGCGCCAAACTCTGCGAGCCAGTCTGCCAACTGTGCGGAAGAGCTTGCATATACAATGCGGCCCAGTCCCACCCATCCATGCGCGGCGGCACACATAGGGCAGTGCTCCCCCGAGGTGAAAACCGTTGCCGCTGCTCGCAGCTCGGGTGTCATGTTCGTAGCCGCCCAGCGAGCTAGTGCAAACTCTGGATGTTGGGTGCGATCGCCCGCCCCCACCTGATTACGCTCCTCCGCCAAAACAGTTCCGTCCGCTCCCACCAGCACAGACCCAAACGGTTCGTCACCGGCCTCTAGCGCTTCACTCGCCAGTTCAATACATCGGCGCAAGTGCTGTAACTCAGTGTTATCAATCATATTTTTTAGAATTGTTTTGCCCGATTATAGAGCTACCGGCTTCATTCACCAGTCGCAACCTATTTCACTCAATAAGTAGGTAGATCAAATCATTTATAAAATGACCCCTATTAATTAGGGCGCTGAACAATAGTTTCGTTCACTCTTCGTTTTGTTTGCCGATAATGCCAAGACGATGGCCCTGAGCTAGCGTATCTTGCAGTTCCTGCTGCGCCTCTGTTAGCAAATCGCTCTTAGCGGGAGTCAATGGGTCAGCCGAGAAATGAGTACTTTGCTGTGAATCTCTTGCAAATCCATTATCAGGCTCGAAATGATTGCTTCTAGAACTGTTGGATTTTTAAGCATCGGACAGTGAATGATTGTTCTCGTCTAGGGCGGGCAGCTCCACACCTTCATGATCGCGCTGAATAGAGTTCTGATGTTGGCTGCGTACTGGCGTCACGGCCTGATTGTATTCGCCGACCAAACCCATAGTGCGATCGCGCTCTTGTTCACGGACTAGGGTTTCACCGGCTTCTATTCAGATGCGCTAGCTGAAAGTCTGGCCGGGTAAAGGTGGGCATTTGGCGCGCATTGACTACGTTTTTTAGCAACATTCTCAACGCCAACGGAGTGGATAAATTGGGTGATTTGTTCGTCGTAGAGTTGCGATCGCACCCTCGCCCTTACGGGCATAACAATAAACTCAGCTAATCTGAAATATTCTGTATCAGAATATACTTTATGATTGTTTTGCTTCAAATATTAAGATATCATGACATAACTTAGAAATTCTTACTCCACATGGGTCTATGCAAAGCTCGAATCAGGCGTTGGTTGGCAGCAGACCCGTCAGGCCGAAACGTCGTCGTGGGGTACGTCGCTGGCGAAAAATACTCAACCGAAAATTAGACGCCTGCCAGCCCAAATTTTCACTTCAGCACATGCTGCTGTCCTGGCTAGGCGCTTTTATCGGGATTGCCGCGCTAGCTTATCTCACCGCGTCAACGCCCTATCCCCTTATTGCCGCCCCCTTTGGCGCAACTGCGGTTCTAGTATTTGGCGTACCCGATAGCCCGCTGGCACAGCCGCGTAACATCATCGGCGGCAACCTAATTGCGGCGACTATCTGCGTGATTTGTGTGGCTTTGTGGGGGACGGCTCCCTGGGTTATGGCGATCGCCGTTGCCACCACTATTAAGCTCACCCAGCTCACGCGAACAGTGCATCCACCCGCCGGAGCCGTGGCCCTTTTAGGGGTATTGGGCAATGCTTCGTGGTCGTACATTTTAACGCCGGTTTTGATTGGCTCCGTGGTTATGGTGATTTTCACAGTTTTATTTAGCCATGCCGCGCCTGGAAGAAATTATCCAAGACACTGGATTTAGGCTCTCTATATAAGACCTTCCAATCAGCCATTTTCTTTGTACTTTTAAGACAAAAACCGATAAGCCAGGATTTTTTCCGTAGCATAGACTACAGAATCTAAAAATGTTTGGCCACGATTATGAATGATGGTTTTGTCAAGTCTGCTGTATTACCCGATTCTGCAAGCGACTATGCTGTCTTCCAGCCTGAAAGCGGTCTATGGGTGACCTTGCGCAATGCCCCTAACGACTATAGTCATGATGAAGCTCTGCTGCTTTGCGAAACCTTTCCAGGAGAGTGGGTGTCTTGGGTGCCAGGGTTTGGAGAAATTACGCTCAGCCGAGGCCAGTTTCATCAAAATGAACAGATCTAGATGGTTTAAAGTTACAAAGCTAAACATGTGCCAGCGAAATTAGTTTAAAAAAGCATCCTTTGCTTAAAGATAAAGGATGCTTTTTTTGAAACCAGCATTTGACCCAAAGCTGCCCGCCGCTAATTTACTTGAGGCAGCTATTCACAAAGAAGGATAGTTTTTAGAAATTGCTAAGAAACAGTAATTTTTGCTGGCTATTTCTTTGATGTCTTTTATAATTAGTAGCGTACTATACAGAAAATATTTAAAGACGGGAGTCCTTTTGTATGTTGAGTAAAATTCTAGTTCCTATAGACGAGTCAGCTTCTAGTGATTGGGCCTTTGACATGGCTTTGGCAATGGCCAAGCCGCTCCAAGCCGAGCTGCTTTTAGTTCATGTACTAGAGGCGTTTGCATACGATAGCCCCAAGCAGCCCTTTGTTTTAGTTGAGAACTTCTCAAAAGACGTGGAAAGTTCTGCACAGAAAGAGTACGAACAGGAGTGGCAGCAGTTTGAAGATCGCTACGGCACATTGCTTAAGCAAAAGCGAGCAGAGGCTGAGGCGGCTGGCGTGAAGGCGACTCATTTACAAGTTCAAGGCGATCCAGGGCAGAAAATTCGTGAAGTTGCAAGAACCCATAACGTCGATTTGATTGTTGCGGGTAATCGCGATCGCACCAACCACAGCAGCGTCAGCAACTATCTAGTTCGCCACGCGCCTTGTTCAGTCACCGTTGTTCATCCCAAAGCACATTATTCGTCGATTACTCAGACAGATATTGCAGAGGCAGTAGCGGTCTAAGATTGGCGCGTAATTCTTACGGAGAAATCGTCAGAGAGGAGGCTTGGAAGTAATGAATTTGGGGAGAGACCCAAACCTGCTTTCAAGCCTCCTTTTTGTGCTTTCTAAAAGATAAACATCTGAAACCCCTGATGTTTTAGAGCCACAATTTGCTGGAGGCGCTAGATGTCGGCTTTGCTATAGAGCCGGTAGTTACTGCGATCGCCTCGACTATAGCAGCAGCCCAATGAAGTGATAGCGCCGCATCATCCGGGGCGTAGTCCCTTAGCTCACTTTAGTTAAACAGGCGTTATGGGACATAAATGAAATTTATATGTTTACCGTATTCCAATTTGCAAAAATTATGGTTAAGCTATTGGAACAAAGACCTCTAGCGATATAGATTCAGTACCGTCATGTTGAACTTAGCTCAGTCTGCGCCTCAAGCAACCCCTACCTTCACCAATCCTCGCTTGTTCTCGCTCAAAAGATTATCTCCTATCCGTCAATGGTGCAGCCAACGGATCAATAGTTTGGAAGTTCGCAACGCGGCGGTGGCCCGTTTTATCTGTCGCACCATTCCGACACAGTGCCCTTTCGAGCGCGATGTTTGTTTGTTCGGTCGTTTCACTTTTCACATTCCGCCGATGTGCAAGCTCAATCCTTTATACGAAGAAGTCGTTGGGCTGCGATTTCGAGCGCTCTGCCATTTAGCAGGTGACTGTAACGAAGATGTCCGCCGCTACTGTTAGAAGTTTGCTAAAGCTCGCCGAAAAGGCTCAGATCTGGCACTAACATCTTGGCCTCTCAGCCGCTTCAACCCCCTTATCAGACAATCTCTATGGGCACTCCTACATCATCCTCTCTACCCTAGTATCGCTGGCTAAGTAGCGATCGCGTCATTCGTCTACTCGAAACCGTCCAGGACTTTATCATCATCTGTTTATGCGTAGGGCTGTTCAGCTTTATGGTGCTTCAGCTTAAGGAGATGGCGCTGTCGCTGCTGCCTCCGGTAGACTTTCAACCGGTTACCTCAGACATTCTGTTTTTGCTAATTTTAGTAGAGCTGTTTCGTCTGTTGATTATCTATCTCAAAGAGCATCGAGTTTCTATCGGAGTGGCCGTCGAAGTCTCCATTGTTTCTGTCTTAAGGAGTCGTTCGGAATTAACTTACCGGATTGTTGATTCTTTGTGTGGCTGTATTTCATAGTTCCAGTCGCCGTGAAAA
>QBMC01000263.1 GCA_003242035.1 Nodosilinea foveolarum
TGGGATGTGACAATTGTTCCTGTCTGACCGGTATGTTATTCGTTTGCAGTCCCCTTATGTCCTCACAATTGCCTATATTCTTGGCCCGATAGAAGGGATTATCACTCAGCTCCCTGGCTTATCAGAAGCCGATGTCTCCATTAAAAAGATCAATGAAATGGGGCTGACGCTGGCTGAAAACCCAGAGCTGACTTCTGTGGTGCGTCAGAACGTTAGCACAGATTGGAAAACGCTGGAGCTGGTCAAGCTGTTTCATACTTACCGCAGCGAGGGCGATCGCGCTTTCACAGTTGGCCCCATAAATCTGACCCTAAACGCTGGCGAACTGGTCTTTATCGTGGGCGGTAACGGCAGCGGAAAATCGACGCTCGCGAAGCTGTTGGTTGGGCTATACATCCCCGAGTCGGGAGAGATTCGTCTTGACGGAAATCCTGTTACTGACAGCAATCGCGAATGGTACAGGCAACACTTCTCTGCTGTATTCTCAGATTTTTATTTGTTTAATCGTTTAGTGGGTGTGGACGCGATCGCCCTAGACGATCAGGCACAGACTTATCTAGAGAAACTACGGCTAGAAAAGAAAGTCTCCGTTACAGAAGGACAGCTTTCTACAACAGCGCTATCGCAGGGACAGCGAAAAAGACTTGCCCTACTCTCTGCCTACCTAGAAGATCGCTCAATTTATCTCTTCGATGAATGGGCCGCCGACCAAGATCCGATGTTCAGAGAAATTTTCTACACCCAGCTCCTACCCGAGCTAAAGCAGCGTGGTAAAACGGTTTTCGTCATCAGCCACGACGACCACTACTTCAATCTGGCAGATCGTCTCATTAAGCTCGACTACGGGCAGATCGTGTCAGATCGCTGACATCTCTAACGACCATCGACTCGCAATCGGCATCCGCCAGCCCATGCCAAAGGCTCTATCAGTTACTTTTAAAACGGGGGGAGCCTGTCTGCGTTTGAACTCAGCGCGAGTGAGTAGTTGCACCACCTTTTTTACGGTCGCGGCTGAATGACCCGCCGCAACAATCTCATCGGCAGACTGTTGTTTTTCTGTCAGCCGCTCTAAAATATCATCCAACGTATCGTAGTCGGGCAGAGAGTCCTGATCCATCTGCCCAGGCTTTAGCTCTGCGCTAGGCGGCTTGGCAATGATATTCTCGGGCATAATTTCGCGGTCTCTATTCAGCCAGCGGCAGAGAGAATATACGCGAGTTTTAGGAACATCTGCAATTACAGCTAGCCCGCCGTTCATGTCGCCGTATAGCGTACAGTAGCCAACGGCCATTTCTGATTTGTTGCCGGTGGAGAGGAGTAAATGGCCAAATTTGTTGGCGATCGCCATCAGTACATTGCCACGAATGCGAGACTGTAAATTCTCTTCGGTAACATCGCTGTTGGTGCCGGTAAATAGTTCACCTAATGTCTGATCGTAGCCCTTCATTAAGGTGCCAATCGGAATGGTTTTGGTGTTGATGCCCAGATTTTTCGCTAGCGCTTCGGCGTCGCTAATGGAGTGATCAGAGCTGTAGGGAGAGGGCATGAGGACACCGAGAACGTTGTTAGGGCCAAGGGCTTCGGCAGCGATCGCACTCACCAAGGCCGAATCCACCCCACCGCTTAGCCCAATCACCGCCTGCTTAAAGCCGCACTTTCGAGCATAGTCCTTTACGCCTAGCACCAGCGCCGCCCAGATCTCCGCATCTTCCTTCTCAGGTGAAGCTTTAATCTCTCCTAGTTTTAAGTCTTGTTTATCTAGGTCAAACTCTACAATTTGCAAGTCTGCCTCAAACGCAGCGGCTCGGCTCATCAGCTCTCCTTTTGCGCTATAGGCAACACTCTGTCCATCAAAAATCAAATCGTCATTGCCGCCCACCTGATTAACATAGACAATCGGGCAGTGGTTTTCTTTAGCGGTATGAGCAATCATATCTTCGCGGAGTGCTTGCTTTTTCGCGGTAAAAGGAGAGGCCGATAGATTGACAACTAAATCAACGCCCGCTTTGATGAGTTCTTTTGTCGGGTCTACCGAATAGGCCCGTTTTCCCCAAAAAGACTCGTTATTCCAAAGGTCTTCGCAGATCGTGACGCCGATTCGAACCGTCCCTGTTTGCGTCTGATAGATAAAGCGATTGGCGGTTGTCCCCGATTCAAAATAACGGTCTTCGTCGAACACATCGTAAGTCGGGAGCAGTCGCTTGTGAAAAACCTCTTTGACTTTGCCCGCTGCTAACAACGCCATGCTGTTAAAAATAGGCTTTTCGCCCTGGCTCGCGGCGGCGCTATTATCTTCTGCCATGCCTACTAATGCCGTCAGCTCAGGCGGCAGGGCTTGGGCAAGTTCTTCTACCTGCGTCTTCATTTGGGCAATAAAGCTAGGCCGCATTAACAAATCGCGAGGCGGATAGCCGCATAGGGAGAGTTCTGGCGTGAGTAGGAGATCTGCGCCTGCTTCGGCGGCTTGCTGGGCCACCTTAAGAATTCGTTGAGCGTTGCCCGTGAGGTCGCCGACGGTGGGATTGATTTGAGCGATCGCGATTTTCATAAGGTCTTTCTCTCTGTTTGTGGGCGAGAATAATGAGACTAAGATCTAGAACAACTTACAAAAACACCATTGGCTTATCTTTTAGCGGCTTAAAAGCCTCCGCATCGAACCGATAGAGACTAGCGGGTCGTCCTGCGCCGCGAGAAGTCTTCACCCCGGTGTCCTGTAGTATTCTTAGCTTTAGCAACCGCGTACGAAAGTTCGAGTAGTCTGAAAAATCCTCTCCTAACACGGTGGCATATAGCTGATAAACATCGCTGAGCGTAAAGGTGTCGGGGAGCACGTCGAAGGCTACGGGACTATATTCCAGCTTGTTGCGCAGCCGTCGATAGCCGTAGGCCAAAATCTCGTTGTGGTCGAAGGCTAGCTCGGGTACTCGATTAAGCGGATACCAGGCAATGCCGCTGACCCCATCGGCAATCAGCGCAGTGTCTTCGTAGCGCACGAGAGCAAAGTAGCTGACTGAGAGATAGCGAACATTGTAGGCGTTTTGGGCTTCGCGGGGGTCTCGCTGGGGGCCACCAAAGGTGAAAAGTTGTTCTAAATAAAGATTATTGACGTGAATTTTTTCGGTGAGGACTCTGTCGGCGGTGGCTTCTAAAGACTCTCCTTCTCTAACGAGTGCACCCGGCAGGCTCCAGTAGTCGCTGTAGGGATCTTCGTGACGCATCACTAGGAGCACCAGCAGGCGGTTTTGCTCGGTATCTACCGAAAAGATAACGGTGTCCACCCCTACTTTAAAGTCGGCCAGTTTATCAGGAATAGATGAGCTGGCTGCTGTCATGGGTTGGGAGAGGGAAGTACGAGTGACCACTAGATTTTACCGATTTGACGAAGTTTAAATAGGAGCGGTTTTGGCTGAGGTTGTACAGGGGTAGAGGTTGCGTGCGGCGACATAGTCGCGGATGACGGGCGGCAAATCGGCAGGGACTTCGTTGCAGCGGCTTTGGCGGTAGCGACTGGAGGCGATGTCGTGCTGGTTAGGCGGATGGGCGATCGCAACTTTAGCAAGCTGTTGTAAATCAGAGAGGGCTGGCCCCGCGATGGCGTAGCCGGGACGCGGAAACACCAGAATCTCTACTTGGCTAAATATCTCTTTAGATTTGTACCACTTAGGGAGTTGAGCGATCAGGTCTGCGCCGACCACGAGACTAAGCTGAGCGTTTGGCCAGATCTTTCGGGCGCGGGCAATCGAGTGAATGCTGTAGCGATCGCTCAATTCCTGATGCACGCTCACTTTCTCTTTTTGAGCGAGTGTGCTAATCATCAGCCGCAGCATTTGAGCGCGATCGCCCAAAGGAGATTGGTCTGGCTTATAAGGATTGTCAGCGGCCCATACCGCGACCTCATCAAATTCGTTGGCCAGCCAGGTGAGAATGCCCTGATGTCCCCGGTGGGGGGGATCGGCGCTGGTGCCGAAGAGGGCGATACGAGGGGGATGTCTCCAGGGATTGAACATGAGTGATAAGTGGGGGAGGTAGAGGTGAAAATTAAGATTGCTTTTGGGTGCTTTGGGTGAGGGTTTTTAGGCCGTGAGAGAGCGTGACGGTTAGTGGGGTGGGGGATTGTAGAG
>QBMC01000264.1 GCA_003242035.1 Nodosilinea foveolarum
TGATTCAGATCGCTAAACCTGTCACGGTTTGGATTGATGACTAAAGGCGATCGCTCAGAGAAGGACACTTCTCTCTTCTGTTGATTCACGCAACAAAGCCGTTTGAGAGTGGAAACCTAGAACAAGCACTTGCTGAATATTTGAGAAGTATAAAGAGTGCTAGAAAGATAAAGGATGACGATATGCAGGCCCATATCTATCAAAAGATAGGAACTGTGTATATGGACTTAAATAAGATAGATGGAGCAATCTATGCTTATAACAAAGCTCTTAACATCGTGAAAGACAATTCTACTTCTACGGTAAGAGGCGGCGTCATGCATGATATTGCAAGGGCTTATTTCTATAAAGGAAGTATTGATGAGTCGATAGTAGCTTTCACGTCAGCTTTAAAGTACTTCAAGGATACAGATAATCCATTAGGTTTTAATGGTGCTCTTTTTGAACTAGGAAGAGCTTTGGTTGCTAAAGAAGAATATAGCAGCGCGCTGTCTGCTTTTGAAAAATGTCGAATCTATTCTGAGGCTTCTGGAGACTTAAGCGCTTATGCAAAGTCACTCCACGAGATAGGTACTATCTTTTCGCAGCAAGGCAAACCCAGATCTGCTTTACCACTGTTCAAAAGAACTTTGAGCATAGAAGAGAGTGTAGGGAGTCCCTCCGATCTGGTAGTCACCCTCAATAAATTAGCTATCACTTATTTATCGTTGAATTTCTTTAAGAAGAGCCGCAGATGCATAGACCGTTCTTTGGGACTAACTAAGACATTACAGGGCAACCGCTCAATTAAAGCGAATACCTATGAAGTATTGGCGGCTATCTGTCTAATAGAAAAAAATGAACAAGAAGCCCTTACTGCGCTTCATCTTGCACTTGGCTACTACAACGAGCCAGGAGAGAAAGCTAAATACGCCCTTACGTCTTGTTTGATAGCGCATATACTATTCAATAACTTCGAAGATGTAGAAGGCTCTCTAAAATACTTTAAAGAATCGTTCGAAATACTAGATGAGTTGGATCATCCTATGAAAGCAGAAATTGGGAAAAGAATTGTTTTTATAGAATGTAAAAAATTACTAGATAGCGCGCGGTAATCTGTCAGTGATTTAGTTGAGATATGAGCCGAATCTAACTAGAAAACCCGCGCTACAACATCTTTTCTTAAAGCATGACAGGGTTATCAGCAGTGAAGGTAGATGAAGCGGCTTGCTAAAAGGCTACTGAGCATTGCCTGAAAATGCCTGCTATAACTACCGTTGGAAGACTTTCGGCAGAGTGGTTGCAAACTTTTACAGTATGATTCAAACAAAAGCTACTCAGGAAAAGCGGCGAAAATCATCAGATAGCTCGCTAGACTGCAAATCAAAATCGAGGCGACGTTGAATAGGGCGGCGAAGTTTTTGCGTAGCTGAGGATTGTATTCGAGCGAGTCGCCTACGATTTCCAGCGTAGGGCGGTAATTTTTGCCCTCTGGCGTTTCGGCGTCGGCGTGAAGCTGCTGAGTATGGATGGCTAAATCGTTGAGTAGATAGCGCAGCCAGAAGGTGAGGCCCACTGCTGCTAGGAGCGCAACGGTAGCGATAACTAGCGGATGAATGATGATGTTGATGATGGCGAAAACGTCTTTGGGCAGTTCGTAGTGGAGCAGCCGGAGGACGGCCCAGATCAGTCCGGAGATGCCGGTTTTATAGACCAAAGAGAGGTAGGCGTTGCGGTTTTCGGCCTGAAAACGGCGAGCGACTTCGGCTTCGGCAGCTTCGATTTCGGGTTTGGCGGATTTGCTCTTTTTGCTTTTGCGAGAGGTAGATTTGGGGGCGGACTTGCTGGCTCTAGATCTGGTTTTGGTAGCTGGCGTTTTGGGAGTAGAACTGCTAGGTTTTTCGTCTGTTTTGCGGTTCGTCTTTGCGCCCGGTAGCTGTCCGGTGATGCTAGAAAGATTAGGAAATCTGTCTTTCAGTTTGGGTGTGGTGCTTGCGTCTGCAACTTTGCCGGTTGCTTGCGCGGCCTCGTTGTCAAAGACTGCTGAGCCTTTGTCTAAGCCATCGTCTGCGAGTGGGGTTTTCGCTGCGTCCAATTTGCCAGCATCTGATTCGCTAGCGTCTGGTTTTGCTGCGCCAAATGGACTTTGCCCAAAGGTTTTAGAGTCGTATGCCATCAATTTTCAGCGGGTCACTGGTAGGGTCAGACTATCAAAATAATGGCGAAAAAGGGCTTTTGTTTATGGATTCCTGACGGGTTTATGGGGCTGGTTTCTTCTGAATTTCGGCTTTAAGTTCGGTGACGGCCTGGTCGAAGAGTTCGGGTGATGCGTTGCCGGGGAGCTGGTATTCGTTGAGGAAGAAGGTGGGAGTGCCCTGTACCTGTAGGGCTTCGGCGAGTTTGGTGTCCTGATCGATGGCGGCTTGGGCTTCGGGGCTATTGCGATCGCGCTCAAACTGCGCCATATCCAATCCCATCTCTTTGGCTAGCGATACGTAATAGTCTTCGCCTAGCTTGTCTTGAAAGGCAAATAGACCATCGTGATAGAGCCAGAATCTGTCCTGTTGGCCAGCGGCCCAGGCAGCTTTAGCAGCGGGTAGCGCTTCGGGGTGAATGTTGGTGAGTGGAAAGTTTTTATAAATATAGAGAACGTCTGACTCGTGTTCTGCAAGAAAAGGCTTGATGTTGGCAGCGGCTACGGCGCAGTAAGGGCACTCGAAGTCTGAGAATTTGATCAGCACAACGTCGGCGTCTTTAGGGCCTTTGGTGTAGTCGGAGCCAATTAACTCATCGCGATCTATCGAGCCAAGGACAGTGCGAGTGCGCTCAACTTGGGCTTCCCAGGCTTCGCGGCGGGCGGCTTCGTCTTCGGGGGCGGCTTGCTCGGTAGGGGCGAAAGGATCGGGTGATTCGGCTGGGGCGGCTTGCTCAGTACTGTTTGAGCAAGCGGTGGTCAACATCAGGATAAGGGCGATGAGCAGAGTAACTGACTTTCCAGCGCTTTTGGACTTTGGCTGAGGGTTGGATGAAGGCAAAGGCATGAAAAGTTCCCTGACGAGCGGCTTTAACGGTCTTATTTTGGCGATTTTGCTTTGACGATCCTAGCCGATTTGCCTGAGAATGAGCTGAGCGGGGCTGGTCGCTGAACCTATTTGTGGCTAGTTGCCTAATCGACCCAGCCGATGTCGTCGTCGCTCATCATGCTGTTGTTTTGACCGCCGGTAGGGGTGCCTCGTTGGATGGCGTATTCGGGGATGGATTTGTAGCTGGGGCGTCTGGATTGACGGACGCTGAGGGCCTGCTTTTCAGTCTTGCTTTCGGCGGCTTCGGCGCTTTTTTGACTGTCTGCTTTTTCTTTCTGGACTGCGGTTAGATCGAGGATAGTTTGTTTGGCCTCTTTCAGCTCGGCAGTGGTTTTATCGAGCTGAGCAGCTTGTTTTTTGCTAGTGCTCTCTGCTTTTTTCAGGGTGTCTTTCAGCTCAAAGATGCGCTCTTGATGAGTTTCTACGTCTCCTTGTAGTGCGTCGATTTGCTCATTGGCTTTACTAAGCTCTGCTTCGAGGGCGGCAATTTTCTTGTTGAGGGTGTCTGTTGCCGATGGGGTGGTGGCTGTGCTTTTTGCTTTGGTTGCTGTGGCTTTAGCAGTCGTAGATTTAGTGCCTGTAGATTTAGCGGTTGTAGCTTTGGCTTTGGTTTCAGCAGGTTTGCTTTCTGTTGCTTTCGCAGGGGCGCGTTTGCGGGTGCGAGCTTCGCTGGCTTCGGGTTTTTCCACTTCTTCTTTGAGGAGGTCGGCTATGCTCTTTTTAGTCATGATTTTTTCCAGTCGGTTTGAA
This sequence comes from Nodosilinea foveolarum, assembly GCA_003242035.1. GTDB lineage: Bacteria > Cyanobacteriota > Cyanobacteriia > Phormidesmidales > Phormidesmidaceae > Phormidesmis > Phormidesmis foveolarum. The sequence continues at coordinate 3,813 of QBMC01000264.1, forward strand.
TTTCTTGGGCGATCGCTCGATAGTCGGCGCTGGCTTCTTTGGCGTTCGCACCTCGTAGCTGAGTGATAGAGACGCCTTCGAGGGCGGCGCGTTCGTGGGCTTTGTAGGTGCGGATGAAGCCCGAGCAAGCGGGGATATCTAGTGCCTTGAGCATGGTCTGAGCTTCTTTGGCTTCGTTGATGCTGCGAGAGTCTACTTTGGTGAGCAAGACGCGGTATCTGATGTGGGTGGGGGCGATCGCGCTGCGGACGGCTTGGACTAGCGCGGCGATGTCCATGGG